>DAHZDR010000473.1 GCA_027403435.1 Deltaproteobacteria bacterium | reverse complement strand
GGCGCGGCCGGGCGCCGAGCGGGACGCCGCGGGGCCCAAGCGGCCCGCGCCAGCGGCGCGGCTTGACGCCGTCGCGCAGGCCGAATTGGGCCTGCTGGCGCTCGCGATGGCGTATCCGGAACTGCGCGGGGAAATCGTCGCCGCCGCGCCGCCGGCGGAATTTCGCGACGCGCTGCTGGGCGCGCTGATCAAGGAAGCCGCGCTTTCGGATAAATCTCAAGCGTCGCTTGAAGTTGCAATCATGGCCGCGCTCGGCGAAGAGCGGGGCGGGCGGCTGAGCGCGGTGATGGTCGGTCCGCTGCCGACCGCGGTGGAGGGCGCGCGCCGCCTCGTCATGGAATACGCGACGGCGCTGAATCGCGACCGGCGGCGGCGCGAGGTCGAGCAGTTGCGGCGCGCGGCCGGCGAAGCGAACGAAGCCGGCGCGGCGGCCGCCGCGCAGGAGTTGATCGAGCTGCGCCGCCACGTCCCTCAGGCGGACTGAATCGCGGCGCGCGCGGGCCGCGCCTTGGACCCCATAAGGCCCACTTAAACTTGGCCGGCAAAGTTGATAAGATTGTTTTTCATTCGGATGCGGTTGTTCGGGCCCATAGCTCAGCATGGTTCAGAGCTGCCGGCTCATAACCGGCTGGTCCCAGGTTCAAATCCTGGTGGGCCCATGCCTTTATCGATCGAAAGCAATCGCGGCTGCGGCAAACCGCGGCGCGCGGCGGAATCGCCGCCAGCGGCCGGGCTGATCCGGGCCTGTGCCGGGTCGCGGCGCGTTTCCAGCGGAGGATGCTTTGCGTGAAGAGATAGCCCGGCTGATGAGCCTGCAGGCCATCGACCGCGAACTACGCGAACTCGAACAAACCCTGTCGTCGATCGCCGGAAAAGTCGATTCGCTGCGCCAGGAAACTGATTCCTGCCGCGCCGAACTTGCCCGCCTTACCGAAGAAGAGCGGCAAAACGCGCTTGAGCGCCGCCGCCTCGAAAAAGAATTCGCCGAAGGCGAGGCGCGCGTGCGGAACAAGCGGATGCGCATGAATCAGGTGCGCAGCGACAAGGAATCGCTCGCGGTGACCCACGAACTCGACGCATTGCGCGAGAATAATCAGCGCTTGGAGAGCGAATTGCTGGCGCTGATGGAAGCGGAGGGCCCGCGCGCCGCGCGGCTCCAGGCGCTGGCCGCGCTGATCGAGGGCAAGGCCGCCGAGCTGGCCGCCGCCGAAAAGGATATCGCGGCGCAGGTCGGGGACCTCACGGTTTCAATCGCCAAGCAGAAGGTCGATCGCGATCTGATGTCGCGGGATATCGCGCCGCCGCTGCTCCAGCGCTACGAGGCGATCTTCAGCCGCCGGGGCGGGGTCGCGGTGTCGGAGGCGCGCGACGGCGCCTGCCAGGGTTGCCGGATGCGTTTGCCGCCGCAGCTTTTCAACGAGATTCAGAAGCATTTGCAGGTTCATTTCTGCCCCAACTGCCAGCGGATCCTCTACTTCGACGCGGCGGCGCGCGAGTAGCGGCGGCGCGGGATTGTGGCGAATTCCAGACGCGCCGGGCGAGTTCCGCGCGCCGGCCGCCGGTCCGTGCTAAAATGCCTTGGCCGGAGCGGGCCGGGCGACCGCCCCGCAACACGGGGAGGAAAGTCCGGGCTCCACAGGGCAGGGTGGCCGCTAACGGCGGCGCGGAGCGATCCGCGGAAAGTGGCACAGAAAATATACCGCCCGCATGGGTAAGGGTGAAAAGGCGGGGTAAGAGCCCACCGGCGCGCGAGCGATCGCGCGCGCATGCCAAACCCCACCCGGTGCAAGACCAAATAGGAGGGAGAGCGGCCCGCTCATAATCCCTCGGGTATGGTCGCTTGAGCCGCCGAGTAATCGCGCGGCCCAGACGAATGGTCGCCGCCCGCAAGGGCACAGAACCCGGCTTACAGGCTCGCTCCGGCTTCGTTTTTAACCCCCGATTTAACCCGATTCGGCGCTCAGGCCCGGCGTTTGACGCCGGCTGGGCCGCGCCGGGGATCGCGATCCGCGGCGGCGCCGGTCGCCACGAGCGCGTCCGCGATAAACCGCCGTCCGGCGCCGCCCGCGCTAAGTATCCCGGCGATTCGTCCCACCGCCGCGAGGTCGCGCACTCCGGCCTCGAGTTCGGGCGCGAGCGTCAGTTCGACTCCCGCCGGCAGCGTTCGGGCGAACGCGGCGGCCCGTTCGATCGCCGCGCGCTGATTGGCGCGATACTCCTCCAGGTAGCTGGTCAAACCGGCCATCCGACCTTCGCTGGCGGCCTCCGTTCCGAGCGTGGCGCGGAGTTTGGCGATTATGGCCAGATGCGAGGGTTCGCGCCGCGGCGCTTCGGCCAGGGCGCGAAACGCGCGTTCGTCGAGGAAACGGTTGAGCATGATCGCGCGCAAGCGAAGACCCTCCGTCGCCATCCGATCGACCAGCGCGCGCGCTTCGTTGAGCCGATCCTCCTCGGCCGTCGTGACGAGCACGAAATGGACCGTCGGCGCATGCAGCAGCCCCTCGACCTTGCGGAATTGATCGCGAATCGAATCGGCGGCGCCGGCGAGCGCGGCGAAGAATTCTCCGATCGCCGTCAGCGTGCCGATTCCGGCAAAGCGTTCGAGTTGGCCGGCGACGAATTGCGCGGCGCGGCCCGCGAGGCCGAGCAAGCCGCGTCCGGCGGCGGCCGAAGGCGCGAACAGCCACCGCAGGCTTTGCGAATCGAGCAGACGCACCAGATGGGCGGGGGCTTCGAGGAAATCGAAGGCGTGCGCGGCGGGCGGCGTATCGACCACTTCGAGATCGAAACGGCCGGAGGCGTGCAGGTCGTAGAGCTGTTCCAGGGCGGCGTAAGCCTCGGCGCCGGCGAATTGTTCCGTCAAGGCGCGGTAAAAAGCGTTATCGAGCACGCGGCGGCGGGTTTCGGGAGATTTCACAAAGCGCGCGATCAGGCCGTCCCAGGCGCCCTTTACGTCGAGCATCAGCGCGGAGAGCTTGAGCGAGGGCGCCAGGCCGGCGGCGCGCAGGCGGCGGGAATCGAGCCGCGTCGGACGCGCGCCCAGGCGTTCGAGGCCCAAGGCGTCACGCAGCCGGCGGGCCGGATCGACGGTAATCACGGCGGTGTCGAGGCCGGCCTGGGCCGCCGCAATCGCGAGCGCGGCGGCGATCGTGGTTTTGCCGACCCCGCCGGGACCGAGGATGACGAGGGTCGCGCCCTTGCTGAGGAGCTGCTTCACCGAATTCCGGATGCGCGACGTCGCGCGCCCGCGCGCCACGATAGCATCGCGTCCGTCGCCGCGCATTCGCCGATCGATCGATTTTCCTGTGGAAAACGGCGTCCCAGCCGATGGACGCACTCACTTGCGGCGCGTAGATTCGACTATGGCGGATAGGCGCGGAACAATGGGGTATAGGGTTTGCCGATAATTTTTGCCGCGTTCGTGCTGGGTTTGGCCGCGGGCGCCTTGGTCGGATGGCTGTTCGCTCGTTCGCGGTCGATCGGAGAATTCGAGCAATCACGGCGTGAGGCGGAGGTCCGGTCAGGTTCCGCCGAAGCGCAACTGGCCGCGGCGCTGGAAAACCTCAAATCGCGCGAAGCTGAAATCAAGGAGCTGAATGAGCGGTTGCTCGAAGCAACCGGCGACCGAGCCGCGCTTGCGGCGCGCGAAGCCGAGATGCAAAAGCGCTTCGTGGAACAGCAACGCCTGCTGGCCGACGCGGAAACGCGGCTGACGGCCACTTTCAAGTCGCTGGCCGCCGACGCGCTGCATACGACGGCTGACGATTTGATGAAGCGGGCGGCGGAGAAATTCGCCGCCGAGCGCGAAGTCGCCGGCAAGGATTTCGAAGCGCGTCAAAAGGCGGTCGAGGATCTGGTCAAGCCGGCGCGTGAATCGCTGGTCAAGCTGGATGGAGAGCTGCGCCGGATCGAAAAAGAACGCAGCGAATCACAGGGCAATCTCCGCATGCAACTCGAGTTGCTGGGCGCCCAGACTGGCAAGCTGGTCGATGCGTTAAAAACGCCGATTGTGCGTGGCCGCTGGGGCGAAGTGCAGTTGCGCAACGTGGTCGAAATCGCGGGTATGACCGAACATTGCGATTTCGACGAGCAGACGAATCTGGCGACGGAAGCGGGGCGGCTGCGGCCCGACATGGTGGTGCGTCTGCCGGGCAACAAAAACGTCGTGGTGGATTCCAAGGCGCCGCTGAAGGCCTATCTGGAGGCGCTCGACGCCGAAGGCGACGCGGCGCGCGTGCTAAAGCTCAAAGAGCACGCGGCGCAAATTCGCAAACATGTCGGACAACTGAGTTCGAAAGCTTATTGGGACGCTTGCCAACCGACGCCCGAGTTTGTCGTCCTTTTTTTGCCCGGCGAAATGTTTTTCAGCGCCGCGCTGCAACAGGATTCGGCATTGCTGGAGGACGCATGGAAACGGAAAGTTATCCTGGCGACGCCGACGACGTTGATGGCCGTGTTGGGCGCGGTCGCATACACCTGGCGTCAGGAACAGTTGGCCGAGAACGCGCAGCGCATCAGCGAATTGGGACAGGAACTGCACGACCGCATCGCGACGATGGCGGGCCATCTGGGGGCCCTTGGCGGCGCGCTCGACAAGGCCGTGCAGAGTTATAATCAAACAGTCAGCTCGATGGAGTCGCGGGTCTCGGTGACCGCGCGCAAGTTCAAGGAGTTGGGCGTCGCCGGGAACAAAACTATTGACGAGCTTGAACAGATCGAAAAGACGCCGCGGCAACTGCCGCGGGCGGAGTCCGCGGCGGCGCTTCGCGCGGA
>DAHZDR010000469.1 GCA_027403435.1 Deltaproteobacteria bacterium | reverse complement strand
TGCAACTTGGGATGGAGCGCGTCGAGCGGATGGGGCGCGGACGGAGCATGATGATTGAGTTTTTCAGTCATGGTTGCTTTTCCTTACACGGGCGAGACGGCCGAGCCGCCGGCCTCTCGCAGGCGCGGCCGCGCAACCTTGTAACCGTTAGGCTAACCGATGCGCCATAACGGCGAAAGCGCGCGCGTGGCCAATGCGACCGTTCGCGCGGCGCGCCGTCTATGCGCATCGGACGCTCGGCCTTTCATCCAATAGCGTCTCTAAAGCGTCCCTGGCGCCGTTCGCTTTGGCTTACGGAGTACGGATCGCGGCGTCCTGCGCCAACAGCGTGTAAAGGTCCTGATGCTGGAAAATGCCCGCGACCGCGCGCGTCAACGCGACCGACAGCACTTCGCCCGGATGGTCGTAAATCTCGGTTTCGTCAGCGGGCATGATGCCCGGCGCCGGCGTCGAGGGATCGTTGTACTGGGCGCCGCTGGCGCCTTGCCAGAACGGCACGTCGAACGGCGGCTTGTAGATCGTGACGTTGATCGCCACGCGCGCCACGCTGAACCAGGCCGGTCCGGCGGAGTTGTCGTGGGCGCGCTGCTTCACCACCCAGAGGTCGGTGACGCGCGCCGCCATCACGTAAGCGGCGCGGCGCGCTTGCAGCTCGTCATGCAGCGAATCGGTCGCGACCGCGGGAATCATTCCCGCTTCGCGCGCCGCGCCCGCCAGCGCGTGCTGGAACAGCGGCGCCAGGGCGGGGCCGTACAGTCTTTGATCGACCTGATCGCGCTGATCGAGGATTACGCCGATCGCCGGATGGCCTTGGTAGGGCGCTTGATCGCCGTTGCCCGCCGCCGCGAAATTGCGGCTGATGGCCGGCATCAGCACGATTATCGATCGCTTCGGATAGCTGTTTTGGTAGCCTTTGACTAAATACGGATAGTATTGGAGGGTCTGAATCGAAACCGGCTTCATCGCGATCGGCCGATCGCGCGCCGTCGCGCATCCGCTCAGTGCCGCCGCCAAGCCGATCAGCGCCGCCGCCAGGCCGATCAGCGCCGCGGTTTCTCGTTCAAGCGCGCGCGGTCTGCGTTCTTTCACGGAACAGCAACAGCGTCCCGCCGATCTCGACGCGGTCGCCGCTCTTGAGCGACTGCCGTCCCTGGATCGGCTGGCGATTCACCAGCACTTCGGCGCCGCCCGCCGGACTGACGAAATAGTTCTTGCCCTCGCGCCGAATCAGCGCATGCCGGGTTTGCACCGACTGATCGCCGAACAGGCCGATATCGTTTTCTTCCGCCCGTCCGATCGACATCACCGGCTTGTCCAGCGGATATTCGCGGCCTTCGCGGACGTTGCGGCTTTGCGATCGCACGACCATCAGCCAGCCGCGCTTCAGCAATTCGGCGACCAGACCGATAAAGAATCCGATCAGCGCGCCGATCAGAATCAGCGCGATGGCGCGGCCAAAGGCCTGCGGAAACGCCGCCGTCAGCGCCTGATAGCACATGCCGCCCGCGGCCCCGCCGAGCAAGCCGCCGACCGCGCCGTTGCGCAACCGCGCCAGCGACCGCGTCGCCCAGCCGACGCCCAGGCCGACCAGCACGCCCAGCACCGCCCAGCCGAGCATCCGGCCCAGAAACCCGCCGACCAGATCAAACGCTATCTCGGCCACGAGCAGGCCGACCGCGCCGCCGATCGCGCCGATCGCCGCGCCCGCTCGCGCGCCGCTTATCACCTGGCGCCATTGGCTTACGCTGAGCGCTTCGATCGACGCGAGAAACGCCGCGATAAACAGTCCCGCCAGCGCGCCGAGGATGATGTCGTGATACCAGACCGCGCCCACGCCCAGGATTTTGCCGTTGAGATAGGCGAACGGCTCCGACGCGCCCCACGCGCCGAAGCCGCCCAAGCCGCCGGCCGCCGCGTAAAACAGCAGCCGCTCGCGCGATAGATTACTGGCCATGCCGGATGAGGATGGCGCGCCGCGCGCGGCCGTTCAAGCAATTATCCATCGTGACGCACAGTTTTCCGTTGCCGCGATTTTCCGTTCCCGTCGCGCGCGTCTCAGTCGGTATGCGTCGTCCAGGTGCCGCGCTGGCCCGACGGCGTGGACTGGAAGGTGCCGCTCAGCACGTCGCTCTGCAACTGGCCCTCGAAATAATAGGTCTCGGAACCGTAGGGGACCTGGAACTGTAGATGAGACCCGCGCACAAAACCCTCGATCGGCGTGAGTCCGTAGCCGCCCATATGGACCACCAGCTCGCCGTGCAGGAAGCCGTTGGGTTGCGGTCGCAGCCGCAATTCCATCGGCACGCCGCCGTGGCCGCCGATTCCATCGATTGTGCCGCTGGCCAGGGTCGGCGTCGCCAGCGACGCGCCCGCGCTGGCGGTGCTCGCTCCGCCCAGCCCGCCGCCACCGCCGAGCCCGCCAATTCCGCCGCCACCACCACCGCCGCCGCCTGAATATGGAATGCCGGCGTCGGCCACGACCCGGAACGTGCGTTGGGCGAAGTATTGTCCGTTCAAATAGAAATTCACCGTGTATTTGCCAGGTAAAAAGGCGCCGCCGGCGGAATTGCCAACCCGTCCGCTGAAGATCGCGTCGCCGTTCGCTTTGCTGATCATGCGAATGTCGTCAACACTGCCAAGCATGCTGCCGTTTGGCGCGATATAGGCCGCGTCAACCCGGTATTGATTGTTGTCCAGCCCGTATAGCCGGTTGTTGAACACCACCCGCCAGCCGATGAACAGAACCTTCGATACGTTGAACGCGGTGCTTGGCCGCGACAGCGGCGTGCCGTCCTTGGTGCTGTTCATGAATTCGATCGATTGCAGCCTGAGCGGACGCTTCATCCGCTGCTCGAGCATCGCCAGCCGTTCGGCGTCCTGTTTGCGTTTGGCTTCGGCCGCCGCCGCCGCCGCGCTGGCGACCGCGGCGGCGGCACGGGCGGCGGCGCGGGCGGCGAGATCGGGATTGACCACGAACGCTTGTTCGCCAAGCTCCTGGCCGTCGGAGTAGAGCGCGATTTGGTAGTTTCCGGTGGGGATTGGCGCAGCGTTCGGAATGAGCGCGACGCCGCTGAACGCGGCCGTCGGATTGCCCGGTCCGACGAAGCGCCGGTCGGCGCTGCTCGCGATCTGATTGCCGTCCGGATCGAGAATCCGCGCTTCGACGTGATCATTGTGGCCCTTGAGCCCGGCCAGATTGTTCTTGAAGGTCGCGTCCCACTTAAGGTACTGCGCGTTGGCCAGTTCGGTGTCGGTGAAAGTCGTGCGCGGACGCGAAATCGCGTCGCCGGCGCGGGTCGAAAGCTCCAGCGTCAGACCCTGGAAGGTCAGCGGATGCGCTTCGGCGGTGGCCAGCCGCTGCTGGCGCAGCCACGGCAGATTGTTGATGAATTGGCTAAGGCCGAGTTGCTGTTGCAGCGCCGGATTGCGATAGACGTAGGTCGCGCCGAACGCCATCCCGGCCATCGCCACGCTGAACGCCGCGAGTCCGAGCCAGCGGCGCCGCGGCGATCGCGGCCGGGTGGCGCGCGGCCGTTTCGCCGTCACCGGCGGCGGATGCGCCGGCGCCGCGCTGAGGTCGGCGGTGCCGCCGCGCGCGCTTACATGGCGAGAGCCGGCCGCTTCCAGACCGCGTCCGTAGAGCAGCATGTCGCGGAATTCCTGAATCGTCGCCGGCCGCCCGTCCATTTCATAGGCGAGCGCCCGATCGATTGCGCCCGCGAGATTGCTCGACACTTCCGGCCTGAGCTTGCGCACCGGCGGAAAGCTGAACGGCGGAAATTTCTCGGGGTCGCGTCCGGTCAGCACGTAATGCAGCGTCGCGCCGAGCGAATAGATGTCGCTGCGGGGATCGGCCACGCCCTGATACTGCTCCGGCGGCGCGAACCCCAGCGTGCCGATCATGGTGCCCTTGCGCGAGCCTTTGAAGAGCCGCGCGATGCCGAAATCGATCAGCACCACGCGTCCCTTGCTGGTCAGCATCACGTTGGAGGGCTTCATGTCGCGATAAACGATCGGCGGCTGGAGTCCGTGCAGATAGGCCAGCACGTCGCAGAGCTGGCGCGCGATATCGGTTACCAGGCCTTCCGGAAATGGTTCGCCGCGCGCCGCCAGCTCTTCCTCGAGGTTGCGCCCCTCGACGTACTCCATCACCAGGTAATGACGGTTATGGTCGTCGAAGCGATCGGTGATCGCCGGAATCGCCGGATGCTTCAGTTGGGCGAGCGTGTCGGCTTCGCGCGCGAAATACTCGTTGGCCTCGATCCGTTGCCGCGGGTCGATAAAATGATCGACCATCTCCTTGATCGCGCACGGGCGGTTCGCCAGCCGCTGGTCCTGCGCGAGATAGACCATCCCCATCCCGCCGCCGCCCAGCAGCCGTTCGACGACATAACGGTGCTGCAGCCCGGTGCCGGCCGCGAGCGGTCCGGGCAATGCGCCGGATTGGCCGCCGGCGGGATTATCCGAGGTGTCGCCCATCGCGCTTAGCTCACGAAGATCGCCGCCACCGAGATATTGTCGGTGCCGCCGCCGGCGTTGGCCGCGGCCACCAGTTCCCGCGCCGCCGCGTCGGGCTCCTGATGGCGCCGCAGGATTTCCGCAATCGCCGCGTCCTCGACGTGCGTGGTCAGGCCGTCGCTGCACAGCATCAGCCGCTCGCCGCGCTTGAGCCTGACGCTTAGCGCCTCGGCCCCGGCGGGACCCTGCGGACGCGCCCCGAGCGCGCGCGTGATCACGTTCTTATGCTCATGATGACGCGCCTCCTCGGGCGTGATCTGGCCAATTTCGATCAGCCGCTGCACCAGCGAATGGTCCCGGGTGATTTGCCTGAGCTGGCCGCTCTCGCTCAAATAGGCGCGGCTGTCGCCGACCCACGCCACCGCGCATTCGTCCGGCACGATCAGCGCCGCGACTCCCGTCGAGCCCATCCCGCGCGACTCCGGATGGGCCGTCTGGTATTCGAGAATTCGCGTGTTCGCCGCTTCGAGCGCCTGGCGCAGGACTTCCGGCGCGCCGTTCTTCGGCATCGCGCCGACATGGTTAGTCACGTATTCGCGGATTGCCTCGACCGCAATCGCGCTCGCGACTTCGCCGGCCTCCGCGCCGCCCATCCCGTCGGCCACCACGTAAAGCAGGCTGCGCGCCGGTTCGACCAGCGAGTCGCGCCGATATTCGGCCGCCATGATTGAATCTTCGTTGGTCTCGCGCACCATCCCGACGTCAGTCAGCACCACCGCGCGAATCCGCATCGCTCCGGCCAGCCGGACCAGTTCCGCCTTGAACGCATCGACGTTCGGCCAGCGCGCCGCCGGCTCGAAGGCCAGCGCCTGGCGCAGCGCTTTTTCCAGCGCCGGCGTGACCACATGCGGCGGATAGAAGCGTATCGGCCCCGGCCCCTCCAGCCAGCCCTCGGCTTCGAGCCGTTCGCCGGTCACCAGCGTGTAGAGCAGCGCGCCGATCGAAAAAATATCCGCGCGCTTGTCAACCTTGCGGCCCTTGTAGATTTCCGGCGCCGTATAGCCGTGGTTGAAAATCGGTTCGGCCTGCAATTCGTTATCGTTGCTGATGTAATCCAGGCCGGTCAGCTTGATCCGTCCGTCGGCTCCGTACGCCACCGATTCCAGACAGATATCGTTGACCCGAAGGCCGCGGCGATGGGCGAAGGCGACCGCCTGGCATAACTGGATTCCCACCGCCAGCGCCTCGCCCTCGCTCAGCGGCAGCCGTTCGGCGCTTTTGGCGAGTGGAGTCAGCGGCTCGTCGGGATAGACCAGGTAGGCCCGGTTGTCCGTGGCGAAACCCGCTTGCGCGCGCTGGAACGCCGGATAGCCGAGCGTCAGCGAAAGCGCCATCACGCGTCCGTAAACTTCGCCCAGATCGTCGGTTTCAGCCGGTTTGGAGACGATTTCCGCTGGCGCCGCGCCATTCGTCGCGGACGTGGCCGCGCTCTCGGCGCCGGCCGCCGCAACCGGCTCAAGCGCGCCGTCGCCGTTGTTCGCGGGCGCGTCCGCGGCGCGCGCTTCGTTCGCGGGCGCGGATGCGCTCGCGGGGTCAACCGCGGCGACTTCGTCCTCGGTCAGCAGCACGGCGTTGACCGCGCTCTCGCCGGCGATGGCTATCGCGACGGATTCGTCGTCGTCCGCCGCGTCCGCGTTCGCGTCGCTCGCGGCGGCGGATTCGTCGCGCTCCGACGCGGGCGCGGACGCGGTTTCCAGATTTTCCGCCGGGGTCTGTGCGGCGGCGGCGAGTTCGGCGGGCGGGCGCAATTCGGCGGTTTTGGCGTTTGGTCCGCTGGGATCTTGCGCCGTATCGGATTGCGCCAAAGCGGCGTCCGTCGGATCGTTCGGCGGCGCGTCATCGGCGGCCGGCGGCAGCGCCCGTTCGCGCAGTTGCGCGCGTTCGGCGTCGCCGTCGTCTCGCGGCCGTTCGGCGCGATAGCGGTTTTCACAGGCGGTCTGGCCAATCACTTCGAGAATGCGCCATCCGCCTTTTAATTCGGCGCCGGCCGCCAGCGGCGCCAACGCCAGCGGCGGCGGCGCCGCGGCCGCGCGTGCGAGCCCCTGCCCGCATCGATCACAGAACTTCGCCTCATCGGCGTTTTGCATCCCGCACTGCGGACAGCTCACCATCGCTCAATCCTTCTGTACGCCCGGTTTTACTGTACGCCCGGTCTTAACGCGTCAGCCCCGACGAAATAGCAGTTTAGCACTCCCGAGCACCAACTCGTCGCGATCGCTCAATTGATAAAGCTGGTCGCGGCCGAGCTTGCCGCGCCCAACGATATAAGTGCCGTTGAGACTGCCGAGGTCGCGGATGAAATATTCGACGCCGTGCCGAAGGATTTCGGCGTGCCGGCGCGAAACCCGCTCGCCGCCGCGGGTGAGTTCGGCCAGGTCCACGTCGGGACGATCCGCCGGATTGGTCGCGCGGCCAATGATGATCCGTTCGCCGGCGATCGGAAATTCGCGGCCCTCCGCCGTCACCAGCCGCGCCTCGGTATGCGCCGTCGCGACGTAGCCGTTGCGCGCCGCGCCGCCTTGCGCCGCCAGCGCGGGGTGGCTAACCGGATGGCCGGCGAAGCCCGCTCGCGGCGGTGGGCCGGGCACGGTCGCGGGCGCCGCCGCGCGCGGGTTGGTGTGCGGACTCGCGCCGGACGCGGGCGTTGGCCGGGGCGGCGGACTCGGCGCGCGCGGCGCCGGCGCGGCCGGCTTGAGCGTCAGGTCCATGGTCTTGGCGGTTGGCGAAACCCGGGGCGGCGCCGGGGCCGCGTGGGCCGCCAGATGTCTCGGCGCCGCGCCCGCGTCCGGCGTGAGCACCACCGTGGGCGCCTGGTTGATATAGGCCGGTTTCACGCCGCCCGGCGCGGGCAGCGGCGTCAGGATGACGCGCGTCGGCGCGTTCGATCCAGGCGTCGGCGGGCGCGCCGGAGAAATGAGCGGCGCCTGCGGCGTGGACGGCGGCATCAGGTTGCGCCGGGTCGGTTGTCCGGAGCCGGCGGCTGGCGGCCGCTCCGGCTGATTCAGCACGATCGTCGGCATCGCGCCGATGCCGCCCGATGGCGTGGCGCCGGAGCCGGCTTGCGCGGTTTCGTCGGGACCCGGATCGGGCAGCAGATCGCGCATCTCCCGCGCCGAGGCCGGCCGTTTGGCGACGTCTTTGTCGAGCGCCCGCATCACCACCGCTTCGGTGCGCGCCGAAACCTCGGGCGCCAGCTGGCGCAGCGGCGGAAAACTGAAAGGCGGCTCGAGTTGCGGATCGCGGCCGGTCAGCAGATGGTGCGTGGTGGCGGCCAGCGAATAGAGGTCCGAACGCGGCTCCATCCGGCCCATGTATTGCTCCGGCGGCGCATAGCCGACCGATCCAATCTGGGTGCCGCGGCCGCCCGGCGGCAGAAACCGCGCGATGCCGAAATCGATCAGCATCGCATGCCCGCGATGGTCGATCATGATGTTGCCGGGCTTCAGATCGCGGTACACGATCGGCGGATTTTGTTCGTGCAGGAATTGCAGCACGTTGAGAATCTGGCGCACCCAGCGCAGCGCCCGCGCTTCAGGAAAACGGCCGCCCGGGCCCAGTTCGTCCAGATGATGTTGCAGGTCGCCGCCGGCGACGAATTCCATTACCAGATAATGGCGGCCGCGCTCCGCGAAATAGTCGATGATCTGCGGAATGCTGGGATGGGAGAAGCTCGCGAGCACGCGCGCCTCGCGATTGAAGTCCTCGAGCGCCTTTTGTTCGTGAGTACCCGCGTCGAGGATCATTTCCTTGCAGGCGACGGGACGATTGGCGAGGCGCGTATCGTTGGCCAGATAGACGCGGCCCATGCCGCCCTGGCCGAGCACTTTCTTGATCTCGTAGCGCCCGTCGAGCAGGTGGCCGACTGGCAATGGCTCAGCGGTGTTCATTCCCGGTTCAAGGCCGCGCGCCCGGCCGCGTCCATGACGCTCGGCGGCGCGTGTCGGGCGGCGCGCGCCGCCGCCCGCGGCGCCGCGCGCCTTCACGCGCCCTTCGGTTCATGGGCTGGCGGGCGCAAGCCGCGCCCGCTGGTCAGGAAATCGGATCCACGACCAACTTCAAAAAGGTCTTGCCGATAATAATTTCGTCGCCCGACTTAAGCTCCGCCGGCGTGCCCGGAATCAGCCGGTTGCCGCGATTCACATAGGTGCCGTTGAGGCTGCCGATATCCTCGATCGTGAACTTGCCGTTCTCGATGATGATCATCGCGTGCTTGCGCGAAATCTTGGCCTCGGGGTCGTCCTGTTCCAGGTCCACTTCCGGGAACGAGCCGGTTTCGGGATCCCATCGTCCGATCAGATTTTTGGTCGCTTCGAGCGGAAACTCCTGACCCTTGCGCTTCTCGGGAACGCCGCGAATCAGCACCAGCTT
>DAHZDR010000315.1 GCA_027403435.1 Deltaproteobacteria bacterium | reverse complement strand
TTCGACGACGTGCGCGTGCCGCGCGAAAACCTGCTCGGTCCCCTGAACGGCGGATGGGGCGTCGCGCTGACCACCCTGATGAACGAGCGGGCCACGCTCTCGCTCGCCACCGTGATGCGTTTTCGCAACGTTTTCGAGGATCTGGCCAGCTTCGCTCGCACGGCGCTTGGCGCCGGCGAGTGTCCGGTCGCGCCGGAAGTCGCGCGTCAGACGCTCGCGCAGTTCTATATCGACGTCGAGTCGATGAAATATCTCGCCTATCGCAATTTCTCGCGTCTGACGCGCGGCGGCACGCCCGGTCCCGAAGGCTCGATCTCGAAGTTGCTGTGGAGCGAGCTTAACCAGCGGATGAGCGAGTTCGCGCTGACGCTCGCCGGGCCGCGCGCCGTGCTCGACGAGGGTTCCCCGCACGCCATCGACAACGGCCGCTGGCAATACGCGCTGTTGCGCTCGCGCGGCAACACCATCGAGGAGGGCACGTCGGAAGTCCAGCGCGGCATTATCGCCGAACGTCTGCTCGGCCTGCCCAAGGGCTATTAGCCGGAGCCGCCGATGACGCCGTTGCCGCCGCGCCGCGAAGCGGCCTCGCTCGAAGCATCGTTCACGCCCGACGGCGGCGCGGACGTTGCGGATTTCGCCGCGACGCTGGCGCGCCATCGGCTGGCGCCGCCGCAGCGGCGCGCGCCGGCGACGCTCCAGGTCAACGTCGGCCGCTTGTGCAACCAGGCGTGCCATCATTGCCACGTTGACGCCGGCCCCGGCCGCAAGGAGATCCTGACGCGGGCGACGGCGGCCCGCGTGATCGAGCTAATCGCCGCCAATCCGGCCCTGCGCACGATCGACCTGACCGGCGGGGCGCCCGAGCTCAATCCGCATTTCCGCTGGCTGGTCGAAAGCGCGCGCGCCGCCGGCCGCGAGGTGATCGTCCGCTGCAACCTGACCGTGATTTTCGCGCCCGCGATGGCCTGGCTGCCCGAGTTCTATCGCGACGCCGGCGTCAAACTGATCTGCTCGCTGCCCTGTTACAGCGCCGAAAACGTCGAGAAGCAGCGCGGACCCGGCGTCTTCGACCAGAGTATCGCCGCGCTGCGCATGCTCAATCGCCTC
Organism: Deltaproteobacteria bacterium; assembly: GCA_027403435.1. Lineage (GTDB taxonomy): Bacteria > Desulfobacterota > Binatia > Binatales > Binataceae > JADMIL01. Next base: position 1,041 of record DAHZDR010000315.1, on the reverse strand, counting down.
GGTTTCGGCGTTGGCCGCCTGCCGCTCGAGCTCGTTTACAACCCGGTCGGGCCGACGCTGCCGCCCGCGCAGGAGGAACTCGAGCGCCGCTATCGCGAGGAACTGGGCTCCGCGTTCGGTGTGAGCTTCGACCGCCTGCTGACGCTCGCCAACATGCCGATTCGGCGCTTCGCCCGCGAACTCGAACGATTGGGCCGTCACGCCGAATACATGAGCCTGCTGGTCAACCATTTCAATCCGCGGACCGTGGACGCCCTGATGTGCCGCACGCTGGTGAGCGTGGGCTGGGACGGCGGGCTTTATGACTGCGATTTCAACCAGATGCTGTCGCTGCCGCTTGGCGCCGCGGGCGGCCGCGCGCTCACCATTTTCGACCTCGACGACTTCGCGACGCTTGACGGCGCGCCGATCGCCACCGGGCCGCATTGCTTCGGATGCGCCGCCGGCGCCGGCTCCAGTTGCGGCGGCGCGCTCGCCTGACGCGAATTGCGCGCGCCCCGGCGATAGCGGCGCGGCGCGTCCTCATGCTATGACCCGTGGCAAATCCTATCCGGGAGTTAAGCCATGAGCAGTCTCGCGATCGAGGGCCATTGCGATCCGCGCTTCGCCAGCGTCAAGGAAGCTTTTGCCGGGAATTTCGCCACGCGCAACGAATGCGGCGCCGCCCTTGCCGTCACGATTGATGGCCGCTCCGTTATCGATATCTGGGCCGGCCATACCGACAAGGAACGCACCCGGCCGTGGACCCGCGACACCATTGTCAACGTTTTTTCAACGACCAAGGGGATGCTCGCCATCTGCGCGCATCGGCTGGTCGATCAGGGGCGGCTCGATCTCGACGCGCCGGTGGTGAAGTACTGGCCGGAATTCGGCCAGGCGGGCAAGGAGCGGATCACCGTGCGCCAGTTGCTCGGCCATCGCGCGGGATTGCCCGCCCTGCGCGCGCCGCTGCCCGACGACGCCATCTATGACTGGAACCGGATGGCGGCGGCGCTCGCCGCCGAGGAGCCGTGGTGGACGCCCGGCACGCGCCACGGCTAC
>DAHZDR010000458.1 GCA_027403435.1 Deltaproteobacteria bacterium | reverse complement strand
CCGTGGTAGGCGACCAACCCAAAGGCGCTGGCGTCCCATCCGAGTTCGATTGGCGGATCGAAGATCAGAACGCGGCTTTTGACCCGTACGCCAAAGGTTTTCCAAACGAACTCCACGCCGGCGGCCAGATCGGGACCGGCGTCGTGGCGAAACCGCACCCATCCGCAGTTCGAATACCATTCGGGCCATCGCGCCGCGCGGCATAGCCAACGCCAGATAAGCTCGCGCGACGTCGGAATAATCAGCTCGTTGCGGGCGTGAACCACCGACCGCTCAGGCTCCATCCCTTGGGGCCATCGCATAGGAACCGCACCTTCATGCGCGCGGCGGAATCGACCGCCGGGCGCGCGATCAGAAATCGGCAACCTGACCAATGGCAATAGCGAAGCGCCGTTCGACTAACAAGCAATTTTGAGCATCTTTACATGGCTATTTTAACCAAATTTGCCTATTTAATGGCTTATAGATTGAAATTGCCTTATCAAAGCGAAAATCCTGCGCGAGCGACGGCTCGCAACGGATCGCGCGAGATGGCAAGTTGAAGCGTGACTTCGCGCCGTTCGCGTGCGGGAAACGAGCCTGCTGATGATTGATCAACTGATAAGCGCGGTTTCCGCGATGATAATCGCGGCAATTTCGACGCTGGGTTATGGCGGCGTGTTCCTGATGATGGCGATCGAGAGCGCCTGCGTGCCGCTGCCGTCGGAAGTGACGATGCCATTTGCGGGCTACCTGGCGGCAACGGGGCGTTTCGAGCTGAATGGGGTCGCGATTGCGGGAGCGGCCGGATGCCTGAGCGGGTCATACGTGGCGTATTGGATTGGCGCGAGCGGCGGGCGGCGTTTCCTCGAACGCCACGGGCGCTGGGTGCTGATTGCGCCGCATGACCTGGCGATCGCGGACCGCTTCTTTGCGCGCTGGGGGTCGCCGGCCGTGTTTGTGGCGCGGCTGCTGCCGGTGGTGCGGACATTTATCGCGTTCCCCGCCGGAGTGGCGCGGATGCGTCTGGCGCCGTTCACGCTTTACACGCTGGCCGGTTCGTATATCTGGTGCCTGGGACTGGCGTACGCGGGAATGAAGCTTGGCCAGAACTGGGACGCGCTGGCGCCGTGGTTCCATCGCTTCGACAGCGTAATCGCGATCGCGGCGGCGGTCGCCGGCGGAGTCCTGCTCTACAATCGAATCAGGAGCGTGACGGCGGCGGCGCGGGCGTGAACCCGCACTCCGCCCGCGGCGGTATCTGGACCACGCCAGGCTTTTGCGCGCGCGCCGCGGCGGATTATGCTGGCGGCTGACGATGGCTAACGGCGGACGGAATCCCGCGGAGCGGCTGGAAGCGATCTTCGCCGATTCGGACCTGGTGCGGCTGGGAATCGCGCGCGATCTGCTCGAAAACGCGGGCCTCGACGCATTTATTTTCGACGCGACCTTTTCGCAACTTTACGGGGCCGCGGTTCCGGCGCGTCTGATGGTCTATGCGGATTGCGCGGCGGAAGCGCGCGATCGGCTGCGGGAGCTGGGTTTCCTCGATCCGCCGCCCGCGCCCCGCCGCAAATAGCCGGACGGCGTTCCGCCCGCGCCGATCGCGGCCGGCGCAAGCGTGGTTGGCGTCAACCGGCAAAACCGCGCGCCCCGGCGCGCAGGGAGCGTCACGATGAAACGCGGCAACGAGCGGATTCTCACGACCCATACCGGCAGCCTGCCGCGCCCGGACGATCTGATGGCGCTGTTGCGGGCGAAGGAATCGGGCGAGGCTTACGACGCCGGCGCGCTGGCCGAGCGGGTGCGGTCGAGCGTGATGGAGACGGTCGCGCGGCAGGCGCGCGCGGGAATTGACATCGTCAATGACGGGGAGATGGGCAAGCCGTCATACGCGACCTATGTAAAAGACCGGCTGACCGGATTCGCGGGCGGCAAAAGCGCGCCGATTTTAGCCGCCGACCTCGACGAGTTTCCGAGCTTCACCAAACGTGGCGGACGGGAAAGCGGCGTGGCCGTGATGAAGCGGCCGGCGTGCGTGGGACCGATCGCCTATTGCGGACTGGAGGCGCTGCGGACCGATATCGCGAACCTCAAGAGCGCGGCGGCGGAGGCGAAGATCGAGGAAACGTTCATGAGCGCGGCGTCGCCCGGCGTCGTCTCATTTTTTCTCGGCGACAATTACTATCACGACCACGAACGTTATATCCAGGCGATCGCGGAAGCGATGCGGACGGAGTATGAAGCGATCGCCGCGGCGGGCCTGATTCTGCAGGTGGATTGTCCGGACCTGGCGATGAGCCGGCATATCCAGTACAAGGAATTGAGCATTGCGGAATTCCGCAAGACGATCGAACTGCATATCGACGCGCTCAATCACGCGCTGGCGAACGTGCCGCCGGAACGATCGCGGATCCATCTGTGCTGGGGCAACTACGAAGGCCCGCACCATCACGACGCGCCGCTGGCCGAAATCGTGGATATCGTCTTCAAGGCCCGCCCGCGGGGACTGTCCTACGAAGCGTCGAATCCGCGCCATGAGCATGAGTGGGAAACCTTCAGGGAGATCCGGCCGCCCGACGGCAAGATACTCATTCCCGGCGTGATAGATTCGGTGACCAACTTCATCGAGCATCCGCGGCTGGTCGCGCAACGGATCGGCAACCTTGCGAATATCGTGGGGCGGGAAAACGTAATCGCCGGAACCGACTGCGGCTTTGGCACAATCGCGGGGGTGTCGCGGGTGGACGGCGAAATCGCGTGGGCGAAACTCGCGGCGCTGGCGGAGGGGGCGAAGATCGCGTCGGCGCGGCTATGGCGGAGTTCCGGCGCGTAACGCCCGGTAAATGAAAAGCGGCCGGCCCGCCTTGCGGCGGACCGGCCGGCTGTCGGCTAGCGTTCGCGATTCGGGCCGAACGCCAACCTTACTTGTGGCTATGCGGACGATCGCCGCCGCGATCGCCGAAGTTGAACATCTCCATCAGATCGCCGATCGCCGGACCGTTGGTGGGAACGTACGGATTATCCCTGGACGCGACCGGATTGGGCAGGTTGTCGCGGCTCGCGTCCGAAATCGCCGGCAGATTCCAGTTCGCTTCCACGAATTTCGCGAACGACACGTGGTCATAGTACGCATGCACCACGCGGCCGCCCGCCGAGTATTTCGACACCACCAGCATCGGGATAC
>DAHZDR010000406.1 GCA_027403435.1 Deltaproteobacteria bacterium | reverse complement strand
TGAACGGTTCGAGCCACGACTGGAAATTCGCGACCATCAGCAGGTAAACGAGGATGATGGCGAGAATCAGCCCGGCGCCCATCGTGGTGAACGACTCGCGCATCGCCTGGACCTGTCCGCGAATGACGATCCGGTTTTCGGCCGGCAATTTGCCCAGGCGCGCGATCGCGCGGTCAACGTCGTTGGCGGCGCCGCGGAGGTCGCGTCCCTGCACGGCGCAATCGACGTCGATCACGCGCTGGACCGTGTAATGGTCGATGACGGCGGGATCGACCGCATGGACGATGGTCGCGACGTTGGAGAGCAACTGCACCGGCGTGGCCGGGCCGCTGGCGGAATCCGCAGCGGCGGGGGGAGGGCCGCCCACGTAAGCGGCGGCCGGCGACGCCGTGCCGACGTTTTGGCCGTTGGTCAGCGGGGTGTTGGCCAGCGCGGCGACCGAACCGACGATGTGGTAGGGGGTTTGCGTAATCACGTCGTAGTTGACGCCATTTTGCGGATCGAGCCAGAAATTCGGCGAAATCAGGGTGTCGCCGCTTAGCGAAGCCAGCAGGCTCGACGCCACCTGCTGCATCGTGACGCCGACCTGCAGCGCCTTGGCGCGATCGACGTTGACCTTGAAGGTTGGATAGTCGAGCGGTTCGGCGATCCGCAAATCGACGAGGCCCGGAATCGCGCTCATCATGCTCCGCAGGCGCCGGGCGATCGCGTAATCCTTTTGCAGATTGTTGCCGGAAATCTGCACGTCGATCGGCGCGGGCAGGCCGAAGTTCAGCACCTGGTTGACGATATCCGCGGCCTGGAAATAACCCGTCACGGTCGGGAAGCGCCGTGCGAGCATCGCCCGTATTTGCCGCTGGTAGCCGGCGGTCGGATGATGCCCCGGGGCGAGCTGAATCAGGATTTCGGCGTCTTGATCGCCGATATTATCGGTTGGATAAAAGGCCAGATCGTAGGAGACCGGCAGGCCGAGATTGTCGCTGACGCCAACGATTTCGTTGGCTGGAATGATCTGGCGGATCGCGCGGTCGATATTGCCCACGATCCACTCGGTGCGCTCGATCCGGGTGCCGGTTGGCGCGCGCACATGCAGTTTCATCAGTCCCGCGTCCACGGCCGGGAAGAAATCCTCGCCCACGACCCAGAGCAGCGGCAAGGTCGCGGCGATCATCAGCGCGACCATCGCGAGCGCGAGCTTGCGCCATGCGATAAAGCTGGCCAGCGCGGCTACGTAGGCGGCGCGGGTCCGTTCGAAACCCGCCTCGAAGCCGCGCAGAAAACCGCCCCACCGGCCGCTTCCGGGGTCTTCCTCATGCGTGTCCGGGAGCAGGTAGGAGGCCATCGTCGGCACCAGCGTGCGCGACAGCAGGTACGACGTGAGCATCGCGAAAACCACCGCCAGCGCGAGCGGCGTGAAGAGAAAACGCGCCACGCCGGTCAGCAGCACGACCGGAAAGAACACGATGCAGATCGAGAGCGTGCCGACCAGGGTCGGCGTCGCGATCTGCGAGGCGCCGTCGAGGATCGCGACCAGCAGCGGCTTGCCCATCGCGTGGTTGCGATGGATATTCTCGATTTCCACGGTGGCGTCGTCCACCAGCATCCCGACCGCCAGCGCGATGCCGCCCAGGGTCATCGTGTTGATCGTCTGGCCGGTAAGCTTCAGCCCGACGATCGCGGTGAGAATCGAGAGCGGAATCGAAATGATCACGATGACCATGCTGCGCGGCGAGCCGACGAACACCAGCACCATCAGCGCCACCAGCGCCGCCGCGATCGTGGCCTCGCGCACGACCTCCCAGAGCGCGGCGCGCACGAAAGTGGACTGGTCGAAGGAGAGCGACACCTTGAGGCCCTTGATCGCCGTCGCCCGGATATACGGCAGGCGATGCTTGACGGCGTTGACCACCGCCAGGGTCGAGGCCGCGGCGTGCTTGATCACCAGCAGGAAGGTGGCCGGCTGGCCGTTGACGCGCACTACGTTGGTTTGCGGCTGATGGGTGTCGGAAACGGGCGCGACGTCGCGCATGAAAATCGGCGCGCCGTTGACGTACTTGATCGGCAATCCGTTGAACCCGGCGACCGTGCGCGGACTCATGTTGATATCGACGTTGTAATCGAAGTCGCCCATCCGCGCCTCGCCCGACGGAATCACGACATTGCTTTGCGACAGCGCGGTGGAAACGTCGAACGGCGACAGATTGTTGGCGTAGAGCGCGCGCGGATCGAGATTGGCGATGATCGCGCGCTGCACGCCGCCCAGCGGCGCCGGCGAGGAAAAACCCGGAATCGTGAACAGCTGTATGCGGATGAAGTTGAGGCCGTAATCGAAAAGCTGCTCGCCCGAAAGCGTGTCGCTGTAGATGTTGAGCTGCGCCACCGGCACGTTCGAGGCGTTGTAGGAAATAATTTGCGGCGGCTGCGTGCCGCGCGGCAGGATCGTCAGAATCGTCTCGGAAACGGCGTTGATCTGCGCGATCGCCGCGCCAATATCGGAACCCGGATGGAAATAGACCTTGAGCAGGCCCAGGCCGTTGATCGACTGGGATTCGATATGCTCGATGCCGTCCACCGTGGTCGAATAGGCGCGCTCGCTGATCAGCACCATCCGGCGCTCGACGTCGATCGCGCTCAGGCCCGGATAGCTCCACACCACCATCACCACCGGCAGGTCGATCGACGGGAAGATGTCGATGTTCATCTCGTAGAACGAGAGCGCGCCCAGCACCAGCATCAGTAGCGCCATCACCGCGACCGACAGGGGGCGCCTGAGCGCAAGGCGGACGAGCCACATCATATGCGTCGAGCCTCGGGATGATTCAGCCGGCCACGGGCGTGAAGTCTGACGTTGGGAAAATCATCAAAGACATCGATAATCGATAATTTGCTTGCATGGAGTATTGGTTATCGATAATCGTCAGTCAATGGCGGAACCGATTGGCAAAGCGGAGCGGCCGCGCGAAGGCGCGGGTTGCGCGCTCACGCGCGAGCCGGCGGCGGCGCGGGTGCGCCAATTGATCCTCGCGCGGATTCTCGCCGGCGTCTATCCGCCGGGCGCGCGGCTGGTCGAGCTTCGGCTCGCGCGCGAACTCGCGATCAGCCAGACCCCCGTGCGCGAGGCGTTGCGCCAGCTCGAAGCGGTCGGGATCGTGCGCACCGAACCATGGCGCGGCACGCGCGTGCGCGAAGTCAGCGAACGCGAGATGCGCGAGGCCTACCAGGTCCGCGCCGTACTCGAGCAACTCGCCGCGCGGCTGGCCGCGCCGCGCCTGGACGGCCGGGTCGAGCCGCTGCGCCGGCGCGTCGCGGAATTGCGCGCCGCCGCGCGCGCCCGCGATCGCGAAGGCTACGCCCGCCATGACGTGCCGTTTCATCGCGCGATCCTCGAAGCGTCCGGCAACGCGATTCTTTTGCGCACCTGGGAGTCGCTGAATTTCGAAGTGCGCACGCGCGTCCATCTGGCGCGCGGACATGCCGATCTGGTCGCCGTCGCCGACGCCCATCAGGCGGTGGTTGACGCGCTCGCGGCCGGCGATGGACGCGCCGCGGGCAAACTGCTGAGGCGCCAGGCCGAGGCCGCGATCCCCCTCGAAGAGGGTTAGTCGCCTCCGCCGCGCGCCGCCAGGCGCGCGCTGATTCGCGCGCGGTT
>DAHZDR010000392.1 GCA_027403435.1 Deltaproteobacteria bacterium | reverse complement strand
CGTCCGCGCCACCTTCAATGTTCGCGTGTAGGCGCGCGCGCTCAGGCCAAGCCGGTTGATCGCCAGCTCGAGCAGCCGTTCCCCCGCCGCGTCGATCGCGCAATGCTCGCGCAGTTCCCGCGCGCCCATCTGCGCGTTGCAGAAATACGGCGTACCGCGAAAACGCGCCAGTTGTAAATCACGCGCCTGATTCACCCGCTCGCGAATCGCCGATGAAGTCTCGCCCGAGCCGCGGTCGGTCAGATCTTTGTACTGCACCGCCGGCGCCTCGATATGAATGTCGATGCGGTCGAGCAGCGGTCCCGAAATCCGCGAGCGGTAGCGCTGGATAATCATCGCCGAACAGACGCATTCATGCTGGGAGTCGGTGTAAAAGCCGCACGGACACGGATTCATCGCCGCGACCATCATGACGCTGGCCGGGAACGTCATCGTGCCCATCACGCGAGCGATCGTGATACGCCGGTCTTCGAGCGGCTGGCGCAGGACTTCGAGGACGTTTTTGCGGAATTCGGGCAGTTCGTCCAGAAAGAGCACGCCGTTATGGCCCAGGCTGACCTCGCCCGGCCGCGGCACCGGTCCGCCGCCAATCAGGCCGGCGTCGGAAATCGTGTGATGCGGCGCGCGGAAGGGCCGCGTCGCGATCAGCGCGCGGCCGTCGAGCAGTCCGGCGACGCTATGGACCTTGGTGGTTTCGATCGCCTCCTCGAAGCTCATCGCGGGCAGGATGGTCGGCAGCCGCTTGGCCAGCATCGTTTTGCCCGAGCCGGGCGGACCGATCATCAGGACGTTATGGCCGCCGGCGGCGGCGACTTCGAGCGCGCGTTTGGCCTGTTCCTGGCCTTTGACTTCGCTGAAATCGACTTCGTAGCGGCTGGCGGCGTCGAACAGTTCGCGCAGATCGACGTGAGTCGGCGGAATATCGGCTAATTCCTCGAAAAATTCGTAGGCTTCACGCAGGGTTTCGACGCCCAGCACGCGCACCGACTCGCCGACGACGGAGGCCTCGGCGGCGTTTTCACGCGGCAGCACGACGCCCGCGAGGCCCTGAGTGCGGGCCAGAATGGCGCTCGGCAGGGCGCCCTTGATGCCCTTGACCCTGCCGTCGAGCGCAAGCTCGCCGAGCGCCAGGTAGCCGCGCAGCCGGTCGCGTTTCTGGATATCTTCCTTGGCGGCCAGAATCCCCAGCGCCATCGGCAGGTCGAAGGCGGAGCCTTCCTTGCGCACGTCGGCGGGGGCCAGGTTGATCGTGATTTTGCGGTTGGGAAACTCGAAGCCTGAATTGGTGATGGCCGATTTGATCCGGTCGAAGGCTTCGCGCACCGCGCCGTCGGGCAGGCCAACCATCCGGAAACCGGGAATGCCGGCGCTGATATCGACTTCGACCTCGACTGCGAACGCGTCGACTCCGGCAAGGGCGCTTGACAGTACGCTGGCGAGCAAAGCGGGTCCGTTCGGGCGGCGCGGGCGGCCCTGTTCGAGCGAAGATTCATCGACAATAGAACAATTCCCACCGCATTAACGCAAGCCGAAGCGATGTTTCGCGCCCAGCGTCACGGCCAGAGGGCGCCGGCGGCGATCAATTCGTCGCGCTCGGCGCGGTCCATCCCAAGCAACTCGCCCAGGACGTAATCGTTCGACGCGCCGATTTCGGGCGAGGGCGTGCGAATCGCGCCCGGCGTGGCCGAGAGTTTCATCGGGATGCCGGTGACGTGCGTGGTTCGGCCGTCGGCGAGCGTGACCGCGCCCCAGAAATTGCGCGCGCGCAATTGCGGATCGCGGGCGCAGATATCGGCGCCATTGGCGATCAGGCCGGCGGCGACGCCCGCCCGCTGCAACAGTTCCATCGCGGCTTCGGCCGACTGTGCGGCGGCCCATCCGGCGACCCGCGCGTCGAGTGCGGCGCGATTGCGTATGCGCAGATAGAGCGTGCGGAATTGCGCCTCGGCGGTCCATCCGGGCGCGCCGATCGCGGCGACGAAGCGATCCCATTCGGACTGCGTGCGGACGCTGAGCGCGAGCCAGCGATCGGCGTCGCCGTCCCGCGGACGGCATCGATAGGCGCCATGTGGCGCCGCCGGGCCCTCCTGCGAAGCCCATCCGGGCGGCGACGGTTCGCGATTGTTCGCGGCGATATCGAGCAACGTTGGACCGATTACGCTCACCACCGCCTCGAATTGCGAAAGATCGACGAACTGGCCCTTGCCGGTCCGCCTGCGCGCCCAGAGCGCGATCAGCGCGGCCAGCGCTCCAGTGTAGCCGCCGGACATGTCGGCGTAGGAATAGCCGTAGCCGGCGGGTTCGCCGGTTGCTTCGGCCATCATCATCGTAAAGCCGGCCAAGGCTTGCAACGTTGGGCCGTAGCTGACGTAATTCGAGCGCGGCCCGGTATGTCCCAAGCCGGACATGCTGACACATACGATGCCCGGATTGACCCGGCTCAGGCTCGCGTAATCCATCCCCCACGCGCGCATCACGCGGGCCGAGAAGTTATCGATCACGAGGTCGCTGACTGTGGCCAGCCGGCGGGCGATTTCGACGCCCCGCGGATGGCTCATGTTGACCGCGATCGAGCGTTTGTTGCGATGCAGGTCGCCCTGCAAGCCGATTTGGCGCTCGCCGGGCGGGCCGGGCTTGCGTTCGAGCTTGATTACCTCGGCGCCCTGATCGGCCAGAATCCGCGTGGCGACCGGTCCCGCGACCACCCAGGTGAAATCGAGCACTCTGATTCCCACGAGCGGCATCGGCGCCATGGTCAGATAACTCCTTCCGCGGCGAGCGTCGCGATTTCGGCCGGATCGAGGCCCAAATCTTCGCGCAGGATGGCTTCGCCATGCTCGCCGATCAGCGGCGGACGGCGGCGCACGCGCCAAGGTGTGCCATTAAAGAGGTAAGGCGCCCCCGGATAGCGAATCATCCGGCCCAGTTCCGGATGCTCGACCGCGACGAAATAGCCGCGCGCGGCGAGCTGTTCGCCGTCAAACAGCGTTTCGGGCCGACGCACGCTGGCGTAGGGCAGACGCAGCGTCTGCGCCCGTTCCAGCAGTTCGTCGCGCGCATAATCCTTGACCCACTCGTCGAGCACGTCGAACAGATGCTCGGCGTGGACGGCGCGATACAGCACGTCTTCCCATTCGGGATTGACGAGGTCTTGCGCCTTGCCGTCGCCGGCGACCCATTCGACCAGCGAGGTCCAATCGCCCAGCGAACAATGCATCACGTACCCGTCACGGCATCGCGCGACCCGGAAATAGCGGCTCCAATGGAGCGTGCCGCGGCGCGGCTCGACGCGGCCTTCGCCGAAATAGCTGCCGGCGACATGTTCGACCGCGCTGACCGTCGCCTCCTGCATGCTCAGATCGATCCATTGGCCGTGGCCGTCGCGGTCGCGCGCGAACAGCGCGCACATCGCGGAGATTGCGGCGTAGTAAGCCGACGAATGATAGGCCTGCAGGCCGAGCGGACGTATCGGCGCGCGGCCGGGCGAGCCGTTGACGTAGAGCATTCCGGCCATCGCGGTGAGGATCGCGTCGTCGGCGGCGAAATCGCGATAGGGGCCGGTCTGTCCGAACGGCGCGATCGAGAGCAGGATCAGCGCCGGATTGGCGGCGTGCAACTCCTTCCATCCGATACCGAGTTCGGCGA
>DAHZDR010000344.1 GCA_027403435.1 Deltaproteobacteria bacterium | reverse complement strand
AAGGCCGGACCGCGCTCGGCGGCGTTCGGGCCGGGAAAGTTCGCGATGCGTGGGTTGGCGCAATCTTTGGCGCGCGATCTCTCGCCTAAAGGCATTCACGTCGCCTGGATTAACGTCGATGGCGCGATCGACGCGCCTCGCGTCCGCGCGCGATATCCGCAAATAAAGCCCGAAGAGATGCTAAAGCCCGAGGCGATCGCCGAAACCTACTGGCATCTGGCGCATCAGGACCGTAGCGCATGGACGATGGAACTCGAGGTCCGTCCGTTCACGGAAAAATTCTGAACCGCAGGCGCCCCGCCGCGCGCTGTCCCGTACCGTCCGGCGGCGCCCAATACGGTCCCGGCGGCGCCCAATCTAATCCCCGGGTGGACGGACGATCACGCCCTGGATAAAAGTTCGCTGACGGCCATCCATCGTTTTCATGGTTAACGTGCAAACGTAGGTGCCAGGATTCTGGTAGGTGTGATAGATGTACAATTCAGGCGGCAGCGCGGAAACCGTGCCGTCGCCGAAATTCCATGAGTAAGTAAGAAATCCGATCCCTTCGGGATCGTCGGCCAGCACGAAGAACCCAACCAGCAGCGGCGCGACTCCGTACGGCGGCGCCACCATCATCGAGCCAGTTATGCTCTGCCGAAGATGCATCTTCGGAATCGGCGGCGGCATCGAGTTGTCGGTCTGGACGGGACCGGAGGGACTCATGGACGGCTCTGGCGCCGAGCTGTTCGGGTCGATTAACGGCTTCATGGCTTCGTTCTGGGCGCGCAACGGCGGCGCCAGCAAGGCGACGACGACCGCAATCAGCGCGACGGCGGCAATGCCACGCGGGACCCAGCGCGACCAGGCGCGGCATGCGTGACGGCGCCGGCGCGCAGCCGCGATCGCCGCGGTCGCGTGATCGTTCCGGCCTGGCGGATGGATTGACATTCCAAACACGGCAACTCGTTCAGTTTCAATTATAGCTTAACGGCGCCGCTTCGCCGACCGGGAGGGCCAGCGGCCAAAGCGACGATGACGGCGGCGCGCAAGGCGCGGGCCATCCGCCGCGCCGCCGTCCATCGACCGTCGCCAGATCACTGCATAATCAGGCCGCCGTCCGGATGGAGTATCGAGCCGGTGAAATAGGCGCCTTCTTCGCTGGCCAGAAACAGCGCGGTGTTCGCGACATCGACGGGCTGGCCCATCCGGCGCAGCGGCGCATTGCCAATCATGCGGCCGAAGTTCGAACTCTGCTGCAAGTCCTTGGTCATCGGCGTGTCGATCACGCCGGGTCCGATCGCGTTGCAGGTGATATTGAAGCGGCCGAGTTCGAGCGCCATGTTCTTCATCAGCATCCAGACGCCGGCCTTGCTGACGGCGTATTCGCCGGAGCCTTTGACCGGCACTTTGGCGGCGCCGGAGGCGATCGCGATAATCCTGCCGCCATCGCCCTGCGCGATCATCTGACGCGCGGCGGCCTGGCAGCACAGGAAGCATCCGTCGAGATTGATCGCCATCAGGCGGCGCCATTCCTCGAAGGGAATTTCATGCAACAGCTTGTGGACGAACTGCCCCTCGCCGTAGCGGGCGTGTGAAACGCCGGCGGCGGCCAGCAAAATATCGAGCCGGCCAAGATCGGCGACAGTCTTCGCGACCATCGCGGCGACTTGCGCCGGATCGCTCACGTCAATCTGAATCGCGATCGCCTTGCGACCGAGCTTGCGCACCGCGGCGGCGGTTTCCTCGGCCTGGGCGGCCTGACGGTCGGCGACGGCGACATTGGCGCCCTCTTCGGCAAAGCGGATCGCGCTGGCGCGGCCGATTCCGCTCGCGGCGCCGGTAATCAGGGCGTTCTTGCCCTCCAGTCTGAGACTCATCGCAAATTACTCCCTGATGGCCTGCGCCCGTCCGCGAACGGACGCGGCGCGCAATTATGGATGACCGGTAGTTATCACGCCGGACGGCGCCGGTTCCAGCGCGCGCGGCTGGACGCGGTCGTTCATGCCAATGGGCCCGCATTAAGGGAAGTTCCGCACCAAGCCCATCCGGTCATTCCGAGTTTCCCTCTTGTCATTCTGAGCGTTGCGAAGAATCCCGATCCGTCCAAAGTTGTTCGGCAAGATATTGGCAGGATAGCTGATGGCGACGGGCGGCGTTGTGCGGCTCCGCGCGGCGATCCAGAATCGTCCGTGGGCGCGCGCCGATGAATCGTTACGAGGAAATCCTCAGCCGCTTTTACGGCAACCGCCTGCTGTTCGGCGATCCGGCCGAGCCGGGCGTGGTCGCGGTCGAGCGCGCGTCGAATCGCGAAGTCGAAATTTTCCGCCGGCGCGGCGGCGGCGTGACCAGCGAACGGCGGCCGATTCGGCTGTTCGTCCTGATCGCCGAGCGCGGCCTGATGGACGGCTTTGGCGGAGCGCATACGCTGACCGCGCTCGACGGCGATTTCCGCTTCAAATATCTGGCCGAATTCGACGACGCCGAGATGCTCGAAGCCGCCCGCCGCCATCTGCGCCAGGCCAGCGGCCGGGCCGGCGGCGCGCCCGACGCGCCCTGGTTCGCGCTGACCGATCCGATCGAGCAGCATCTGATGCTCACGGGCATCACGCACTATCTCGGAATCCGCTACGGCGACTTGCGCCGGATGCAGCTCGATATCGAAACGATCACCACTCCCGGTTTCGAGTTTCCCGCGGCGGCGCGCGAGGGCGACCGCATAATCGCGATCGCGCTCAGGGATTCGGACGGCTTCGAGCGGGTGATTCGCGGCGACCAGCTCGACGAGCGCGCGATGCTCGGGGAGCTGGTGCGGATCGTGCGCGAGCGCGATCCCGACGTGATCGAGGGGCACAATCTGTTCCGCTTCGATCTGGAATATATCGAGGAGCGGGCGCGGCGCTGGCGGGTCAAGCTCGCGCTCGGCCGCGGCGGCGGCGTGATGCGGGCGCGGGCCTCGCGCCTGCAAATCGCCGAGCGCGCGATCGCCTATCGCCGTTACGATATTTACGGACGGTCGATTATCGACACCTGGATTCTGGCGCAACATTACGATATCGCCAGCCGCGAGCTCGAAGGTTTCGGCCTGAAGGAGCTGGCGATCCATTTCGGCCTGGCGCGCGCCGATCGCGTCTATCTGGACGCGTCGCGGATGGCCGAGCATTTCGCACGGCGCCCCGGGGAGTTGTTCGAATACGCGCTCGACGACGTGCGCGAGACCGGCGCGCTCGCCGAAATCCTGACGCCGGGCTATTTTATCCAGGCGCAGATTTTCCCCTACTCGCTGCAAAACGCGGCGCTGCGCGGCAACGCCACCAAAATCGACGCGCTGCTGATGCGCGCCTATCTGACGGCGCGCCATTCGCTGCCGGCGCCGGCGGCGCCCACGGAAGTCGCCGGCGGCCACACCGAGGTGCGGCGCGTCGGCGTCGCCCGCAACGTGCTGCATTGCGACGTGACCTCGCTCTATCCGTCGCTGATGCTCGAGGGACGCCATGCGCCGGCGAGCGATCGGCTGGGCGTGTTTTTGCGCCTGCTCGAGGATTTGCGCGGCTTCCGGGTCGCGGCCAAGACGGCGGCGCACGAACTCCAGGGGGCGGCGCGGCGCGACCTCGAGGCGCTGCAACAGACCTTCAAGATTCTGATCAACTCGTTCTATGGCTATCTGGGTTTTTCGCTCGGCCACTTCAACGATTTCGCGCAGGCCAACGAAGTCACGCGCCGCGGCCGCGAGCTGATTCAACGCGCGGTCGCGGAACTCGAGACGCGCGGCGCGCAGGTGATCGAAGTCGATACCGACGGAATCTATTTCGTCGCGCCGTTCGCGATCGGCGACGAAGCCGCCGCGCAGGCGTTGATCGAGGAGATCGGCGCGGCGATGCCCGCTGGAATCCGGCTGGAGATCGACGGCCGCTATCCCGCGATGTTCTCGTACAAGATGAAGAATTACGTGCTACTCGACGAGCGCGGCGAGCTGACGGTGCGCGGTTCGGGCCTGAAGTCGCGCGGCCTGGAACGCTTTCAGCGGCGCTTCATGGCGGCGATGTTCCGCCTGCTGCTGACGGATCGGCGCGCGTAAATTGCCGCGCGGCGCGACGACTTCCGCGCGCGGATCGAGCGCCATGAAATCGGGATCGCGGAACTGATGAAGACCGAGACGCTGCAGGATTCGCCGGCCGCCTATCGCGATAAAATCGGCGGCAAGCGGCGCAACGTTTCGGCCGCCTACGAACTGGCGCTGCGCGCGGAGCGGCCGTATCAGAGCGGCGACCAGATTTCCTATTACGTGACGGGGCGCGGCGCGCGCGTAAAGGTCGCCGAGGCGGCGAAAATGGCGGCCGATTACGATCCGGCGAAGCCCGACGAAAACGTGCCCTACTATCAGGCGAAGCTGGCGGACCTTTACGAAAAATTCCGGCCCTTTATCGAGCGCGACGGGCTGTTCACGCCTGACGCTGAAACGGCCTCCGCCGAACAGGCGGAAATTTTTCCCGGCGCCGGCGACAAGCCCGCCGAATGAAGCCGGCGTTGCGCGCCGCGCCGTCGGGCGCGCGCGTCAGGACGCCGGCGCGGGTTTGCGCGCGCGGATAAACGCGCTCATGAATTTTTCGTCCACCAGCGGCGCGAGCGTCTCGGCGTCGAGACCCGCCCGAGCGATCATTCCGGCGGCGTCGGCCGCGCGGTAAATCCGGAACGGCTCGATTTCGATCGCTTCGAAGCCGGCGCGCTGGAGCTTCGCGCGATAATCCGCCTCCTCGAGCGCCCCCGCGACGCATCCGACCAGCAACTCGACGCTGCGGCGAATCGCGGCGGGCATCGCGCCGCGCACGACGATGTCGGACACGGCGATCCGTCCGCCCGGCCGCAACACGCGAAACGCCTCGGCGAGAGCGCGATCCTTGTCGGTCGAAAGATTGACTACACAGTTCGAAATGATCACGTCAACGGCGGCGTCGGACAGCGGGATATGCTCGATTTCGCCCTTGAGAAATTCGGCGTTGGCGACGCCGGCCTTGCGCTG
Organism: Deltaproteobacteria bacterium; assembly: GCA_027403435.1. Lineage (GTDB taxonomy): Bacteria > Desulfobacterota > Binatia > Binatales > Binataceae > JADMIL01. The sequence goes on along the minus strand of DAHZDR010000344.1, from coordinate 658 downwards.
ATGCTCGCGCGCCAGCGCCAGCATCTCGTCGGTCATGTCGAGGCCGTAGGCCTTGCCGGCCGGTCCGACGCGGCGGGCGGAAAGCAACACGTCGAGGCCGCCGCCGGAGCCAAGGTCGAGCACGGTCTGGCCCGGCCGGAGTTCGGCCAGCGCGGTCGGATTGCCGCATCCGAGCGACGCCGCCAGCGCCTCCGGCGGAAGATCGGCGGTGTCGCCGGCGGCGTAGAGATTGGCGGTGATTGGGTCGCCGCATGACGGCGCCGCGCTCGTTCCGCAACATCCGGTTTTTCCCTGGGCGGCGCGGGTCGCCGCTTGCGCGTAACTGGACCGAATCGTTTCGCGAAGCGTCTTGTCGTTATCCATTTTTTTCGCTCCTTGACCACGACAGCCTGCCGTTCGATCTATATTTCGATATTTATGGAATTGTCAAGCCAATTGCCGGCCCCGCCCGCGGCCCATTGACAAGCCGCGTGAATCCGGCAGAATTCGCGGCGGGGATAATCATCATGAGCGAAGCGGAAAAAGCGATGGACTGGGGCAAAGTCAAAGCCTTTGCCGGTCTGATGACCAACGATCTGGGCGCGGCGATGCAGGGCGCGCTCAGCTATATCGGCGACCGGCTCGGCATCTTCAAGGCGCTGGCCGGGGCGGGCGCGGT
>DAHZDR010000338.1 GCA_027403435.1 Deltaproteobacteria bacterium | reverse complement strand
GCGTTTCGGCATGTTCAGCAATTCGCGATCGATGATTTGCGACTGCGCGCCGTCACCGCCGCATACGTTATCGCGAGCAAATTGGACCCGTTCGGTCGGAAGGGGTGAAGCCAACTTTTATGCGAGCGAGCCAGCACTTGGAAGAAGTCCGGCCGTAGTCGACGGTCGCGCATCGCTTAACCGCGCCCCGTTCACGGCGCAAGCGTTCTCCCTCGGTCACGCGCAGGGAAGCGGCCGTCGATAGCGGACCACCACCGCGTAGGATGAACATCCTATCGGAGATCGGCCTCCGAAATCGGGTGCACCTGATTTTTTTGGCGGTAGCGCTTGACAAATGCGGACAGAATGCGGACAATCCGGCCATTCGCCTATGTCCGAGAGCAAAAAAAGGCTTGATTTTATTGGTGGAGCTGACGCGGATCGAACGCGCGACCTCCTGAATGCCATTCAGGCGCTCTCCCAGCTGAGCTACAGCCCCACCGATTGGCGGGAAGCTTCAGCTAACCGGAAGCTAACGCCTCAGTCAACCCGCCCGGCGGCTGACCCAAGGCGAACCATTGGCCGGATCGCGCAACCGTCGCGATGCAAACGCGAGCCAAGCCGCCTATCCGAACCTGAAAATCCGCGATGCGTCCGCGTCCAAAGCTCAAGCGCCGCGAATTCCCGGCCATATTCGCCGTCCGCGCCGCGATACCGGCGCGGACAGTGGCGCGCCGGACGAAATCAGCGCGCGCTCTCGCGCAACTCGACCACGTTGCCGTCGGGATCCTGAATCCAGAGCTGTTGGCCAACCATCCGCGCCGCTTCCGGGGTCAGCCGCGAGCGCATCGCCGAGCCGTCCAGATACGGGATGCCGAGTTCGTCGAGCTTGGCGCGAGTGGCGGCGAAATCCTCGACCTCGATCGCCATATGCGGACCGGTCGGGTCGATGCCCTCCGGACGGCGATCGCCGCCGATGATATGAAGCTGGTTGTCGCCAATTCCGTACCACTCGCCGGGAATCTTGATTTGCGGTCGGGGGATTTTCTTCAGGCCTACGACATTCTCGTAAAAGGTCTTGGCCTTTTCGACATCGGTGACCCTGACCGCCACGTGGCTGAAACCGCGCGTCTTAATCATTTTTTCCTCTCCACCGCGGAGGTTGAGCGGCTCCTGGAATAGGTTGTCTGGAGCGTCGTTTCAATCATTCTCTCTAATCCATTCGGACGGCGCCGCGCAAACGCCCCGCGCGCCCGCTATTCCAGCGATCTCAAGCGTGACAGAATCCCTACGCTCTCCTGCGAAGCGCGCGTCCAGGCAACGCGAGGCCTCGTGCCGGCGCGGGAGCGGCGGGGCGGACCATCTCCGGCGGAGGCCGCGAAAACCAACATGACGTATCGAAAACCGCCCATATTGACGCGCCACGCGGCAATCATCGCGATGGCCGCGACCCTGCTCGGCGTGGCCGCTCCGGGCGTCACCGCCGCCGCGGAGGCGCCGCCGCTGCGCGTGATCGTTTTGGCGGCGCTGATGCCGGCGGTGATCGCGCAGGCGCTCCCGATCGAATTTACGCCGCCCGCGCCCGGCGCGCCCGCCGTCAGGCTGGTCGCGGCGGCGTGGTGCGGAGCGACTCCCGGCGGCGGC
>DAHZDR010000309.1 GCA_027403435.1 Deltaproteobacteria bacterium | reverse complement strand
AAGGCCGAGTTCGAGTTCCGAACAGAGCATCCCGTGCGACTCGACGCCGCGAATCACCGCCGCCTTGAGCGGCTCCGCGTCCTCCAGCCGGCCGGTTCCCTCGCCATGCGCGCCGGCGGCGAGCCGGGCGCCGACTTGCGCCAACGCCGCGGTCATCCCGGCGCGGACGTTGGGCGCGCCGCAGACGACCCGGAAATGGCCGGCCGCGCCCGCGTCAACTTCGCACAGGCTCAGGCGATCGGCGTTGGGATGGCGCTCGACGCCGAGCACCTTGGCGACGAACACGCCGTCGAACAGCGGCGCGACCTGCGTGATGTCCTCGACTTCGAGGCCGGCCAGCGTAAGCCGCCGCGCCAGATCTTCGAGATCGGCTTCGAGCGCGACGAATTCCGCCAGCCAACTGAGCGGCAGCTTCATAGCGCGCCCTCGCCGGCCGCGCGGAACTGTTCGAGGAAACGCAGGTCGTTCTCGAAAAAGAGCCGCAGATCGTCAACGCCGAGCCGGAGCAGCGAGGTGCGTTCGACGCCCATGCCGAAGGCGAAGCCCTGAAATTCGCGCGGGTCGTAACCGACCGCGCGCAGCACGTTCGGATGAATCATCCCGGAGCCGAGAATTTCGGTCCATCCGCTTTGCTTGCAGACGCGGCATCCGGCGCCCTTGCAGAGCAGGCAACTGATATCGACTTCGGCGCTGGGTTCGGTGAACGGAAAGAAGCTGGAGCGAAAGCGCACTCCCGTGCCGGCGCCGAAAAAGGCGCGCAGGAATTCGCTCAGCACGCCCTTCAGATGGGCCATCGTGATCACGCCCGCGCGATCGACCATGAAGCCTTCGATTTGGCTGAACATCGGCGACGCGCGCACGCTCAATTCGTCGCGCCGGTAGCAATTGCCGGGGCAGACGATTGCGAGCGGCGGCCGGCGCCGCTCCATCACGCGAATCTGGCCGTTGGAGGTATGCGTCCGGAGCAGCATCCCGCCCGGCAAAAAGAAGGTGTCCTGCACCTCGCGCGCGGGATGGTCGGCGGGAAAATTCAGCGCGCCGAAATTGTGAAAGTCGTCCTCGACGTCCTGGGTGTCGACGATCTCGAAGCCCATCGCGGCGAAAATCTCGAGCATCCGCTCGCGGCTGAGGGTCACCGGATGGAGCGAGCCGCGCGCGATGCGCATCCCGGGCAGGGTCACGTCAAGCGCGGCGGCGCCGAGTTCGCGCGCCATCGCTTCGCGCCGGCGGAGTTCGCTCAGGGCCGCGATTCGCGCTTCAAGCTGGTCCTTGATTTCGTTGACGAGGCGGCCGAGCGCGGGCCGTTCCCCGGCCGGCGCCTCGCGCATCCGGCGCATGACGCCGGTAAGTTCGCCGGCGCGGCCGAGCACGCGCACGCGCACGGCTTCGATTTGCGCCTCGCCGGCGGCGTCGCCCAGCTCGGCGAGCGCGCGCTCGCGAAGCTCTTCGAGTTGTTCTCTCATCAGGCTTTTCCGGAGGGTTGTTTACGAGCCGTCACGATCGCCAAACGCGGGAACCATGTGGACGCCGCCACATGGTTCCGCAAAAGGCGCGGCCCGGCGGACGCGCGCCGCCCCTATGCGGCCTGGGCGAGGCCGAGCGCGCTCTTGGCCGCGCGCGCCAGTTCGGCGAACAGCGCCGCGCGTTCGATCGCGAGCGCCGCGAGCTGCTTGCGGTCGAGCTCGATTCCGGCCTTCTTCAAGCCGTCGATAAAGCGGCTGTAACTCAGGCCGTGCTCGCGCACGAGCGCGTTGATGCGCGTGATCCAGAGCGCGCGGAATTCGCGCTTCTTTTGTTTGCGATCGCGATAGGCGTAGGTCAGCCCCTTTTCGAGGGTGCTGCGCGCCTGACGATAAAGCTTGCGCCCGCCGACGAAGCCGGAGGCGAGCTTGAGTTGCCGTTTATGGCGGCGGCGGGTTTTGGGACCGCCCTTTGCGCGTGGCATCGGAGAACAATCCTTCCTTCAGGTTGTCGCTGGACGCGGCCGGCTTGGCGTGGTCCGGTTCATTGATATGGCAGCAGGCGATGCACGGTCGCGTTGTCGGTCGCGTTGAGCGTTCCCGCCCGGCCCAGGCGGCGCTTGCGCGCGCGGTTCTTGCAGGACAACAGATGGCGCAAGTTGGTCCGCTTGTGCTTGGCCTTGCCGGTCTTGCTGAAAGTGAAGCGCTTGGCGGCGCTGCGCGAACTTTTAATCTTCGGCATTTGCTTGATGCGTTCCGCTATAAATTCTAACGCGGCGTCAGCAGAATCGACATGTTGCGTCCTTCCATCCGGCCCGAGCCTTCGGGCTGAGCGACATCGCGCACCTGGTCAACGATCCGGTCAAGCAGGGCGCGGCCGAGTTCCGGATGGGTTATCTGCCGGCCGCGAAACGAAACCGAGAGCTTAACACGCTGGCCTTCGCCAACAAAGCGCCTGATGTGGGCGACTTTGAAATCGACGTCATGTTTGTCGGTCAGCGCGCCCATCTTGACTTCCTTGACCGCGCTGGCGGTGGCGTGACGCTTGGAGTCGTGCGCTTTTTTCTTCTGCGCGTAGCGATATTTGTCGAAGTCGGTGATGCGGCAGACCGGCGGACTCGCGGTCGAGGCGACTTCGACAAGATCAAGCCCGCGGCTTTCGGCCACGCGCAGCGCTTCGCGGATATTCATGACGCCGACTTGCGAACCGTCGGCGTCGATCACGCGGACCTCCGGCGCTCGAATAAGATTATTATAGCGAATCGCCGGTTCCCGCGACGGTGGGGTACGGAAATCTCTACGGATAAGCCACCTCCCTCGGCCTCTGGGCCGAGCGTAAAATTGGCGCCGTCAGGCGCTCCACGCCGGCTCCCGCGCGCCGCGCGCCGATCCGGACGCTCACTAGAATAACTCTAAATTGATTCAGGATTAAAGCCAAAGTTGCTTATGACGGAACGATCTCGTTCCTGAGCAGATTTATCAATTGGTCCAGCGGCATGGTCTCGTTGCGCGCGCCGCGCAGGCGGCGCAGCGAGATTTCGCGCGCGCCGGCTTCGCGCTCGCCGACGACAATCATATACGGCACTTTGGCCAGTTCGGCCTCGCGCACCTTGAAGCCGAGTTTTTCGTTGCGCAAATCGGCGTGGGCGCGATAACCCTGCGCTTTCAGCGCCGCCGCGACTTCGGCCGCATACGCCTCGACCTTCTCGCTGAGCGAGAGCACGCGGGCCTGCTCGGGAGCGAGCCAGAACGGCAGCACGCCGCCGGTATGTTCGAGCAGCACGCCGATAAACCGTTCGAGCGAGCCCAGAATCGCCCGATGGATCATCACCGGCCGCGCCTCGGCGCCCGCGCTGGTGGTATAAGATAATTCGAAGCGCTCGGGCATGTTGTAGTCGAGCTGGATAGTCGCAAGCTGCCATTTGCGCTTGAGCGCGTCGGGCACGTAAATCTCGATTTTCGGACCGTAAAACGCGCCTTCGCCCGGATTTTCCGCCCAAGGCAGGCCGTTGCGATCCAGGGCCCGGCCCAGCGCCGCCGCAGTTTCGCGCCAGAGTTCGGCCGTCCCCAGATGCTTTTCCGGCATCGTCGCGAGTTTGGATTCGAGCCGCTCGAAGCCGAGCGCCGTGTACACGTCGCGCACCATCCGCAGGTTCAGGTCGATCTCCTCCGCCACCTGCTCCGGCGCGCAAAAGACATGCGCGTCGTCCTGCGCCATCGTGCGCACCCGCGTCAGACCGTGCAGCGCGCCCGAGCGTTCCGCGCGATGCAATCGGCCAAAATCGGCGATTCTGAGCGGCAAATCGCGATACGAGCGCTTCTCCGCGCGATAGACGAAGGTATGGCCCGGACAGTTCATCGGTTTGAACGCGTAGCCATGACCCCAGCCGTCGGGAGCGGAGTCGATATGGCCGTCGCTCTCCTGGTCCACGGTCAGGAACATGTTCTCGCGAAAATTGTCCCAGTGGCCCGACCTATGCCACAGCTCGTTGCGAAAGACTTGCGGCGTGATCACTTCGTCGAAGCCGTAGCGCCGATAGAGCCGGCGCATATAATCGACCAGTTCATTATAGATGATCGCGCCTT
>DAHZDR010000295.1 GCA_027403435.1 Deltaproteobacteria bacterium | reverse complement strand
AAGGCGCTCAAGACCCGGAGCGCGCGAGCATGGGCGTATCAAGGAAAGGGCCCCCTTTTTCAAGGGGGCCCTCCCTTCTGACGAGGCTTGAGGCCTCGGCTCGTCCAGCAGCTAGCCCGGCATGGTTGAAGGCCTCCGCAGGCCGGTTAGGCGCGGAGGGCGATAAAGTTCGGTTACTTCTTTTTGGTCGGCTTCTTGGTAGCCTTTTTCTTCGCCATGGTGCTCTTCAGCTTCGGTTTGGATTTGGTGGTCTTCTTCGTACCGGGCTTTTTCATTGCTGGCATACGTTCCTCCTATGCGGTCGCTGCTGCCGGACGGGCTTGATGACAATGTTAGCTCCACCGACAGTACCGATTATAGAAATGCGTTATGCAAGAATCAAGAGCTTCCAGAAAAAATTTATAAACAGATTCTAAAAAGCGGATTCAGGCCACGAACCATACACTTTCCGGAAATTAAAATGGCGTTCAGACATTAGGAATCTTGAATTGCGAAAGCGCTCTGATTTACCATCGAAACAATGGCGAAATTAAGCCGCTATCTTCGCCGGCAATGGCTCAGTCTAATCCTGGGCGCAATTTTGGCCGTGCTGCTGGCGAGCCTTACCGGCGGTCCGATGGGCCCGCGCGATCTGGCCAGCCTGCGCCGCCATCGCGGCGACCTCGAGAGCCGTTGCGACCGTCTGCAGGCCGAGCAAACCCGCTTGACCGAGCGGATCGATCGGCTGCGCAATGACGACGCCTATGTGCGGCGGTTGATACGCAACGAACTGGGCTACGCCCGGCCAAACGAGCTTATCTATCGCTTTCCGAATCACCACGCCGCGCCGACTCCCTGAGGCGGCGCCGGCACCCGCGGACGCGCCGGACCATGGCCTTAAAGCGGGCGCGGCGCAATCATCCGGTATTCGCGCGCCTCGCGTTCGAGCGCTTCGCGGAAGTCCGGATGGGCCAGATTAATCAGGGCGCGCGCCCGCTCCGGCACGGACAAGCCCTTGAGGTTGGCGATGCCGTATTCGGTCACGACGTACATCACGTCGGTGCGCGGCGTGGTGACGATATTGCTTTCGGCGATCCGCGCGACGATTCGGCTTTCGCGCCGGCCGTTGCGTTCGTAGGTTGACGACATGCAGAGGAAGGCTTTGCCGCCGCGCGAGGCGTAAGCTCCGCGCATGAACTGCAACTGTCCGCCAGTGCCGCTGATCTGGCGGATGCCGGCCGATTCCGCGCACGCCTGCCCGGTCAGATCGATTTGCGCGGCGTTGCAGATCGCGACCACGCGATCGTTTTGCATAATCCGGTGCGGCAGGTTGGTGTAATCGACCGAGCCCACGAAGCACGCCGGATTGCGGTCGAGGAATTCATAGAGCCGCGCCGATCCGGCGGCGAAACAATAGGTCATCTGAAAGCGGTCGTGGGTCTTGTGCGCGCCGGTAATCTTGCCCGCCTCGTACAGCTTCATCAGCGAATCGACGAACATTTCGGTATGCACGCCGAGGTCGCGCACCGGCGAATCGACCAGCAGTTCGCAGACCGCGTTGGGCATCGCGCCGATGCCGATCTGCAGGCATGAGCGATCCTCGATTTCGGCCGCGATCAGTTCCGCGATTTTCCGTTCGATCGGTCCGGCGGGCGAATTCTTCAGCTCCGGCATCGCGCCCTTGCCGCCGTCGATCACGTAATCGACCTCGCCGATATGCACCCCGTTTTCGACGCCGAACACGTATGGCATCGCCGCGTCGGTCTCGACGATCAGCGTGCGCGCCTTTTCCGTCAGCGCCTTATGGTACGTGACCGAACCGCCGAAATTGAAAAAACCGTGGGCGTCAAGCGGCGCGGTCTTGAGAATCGCGACGTCAACGTCGATGAAGCGCCGGTAGTAGTCGGGCGCTTCGCCGAAATTCATCGGAATATGCTGGCAGAGGCCGCGATCGTGCAGCGCGCGTTCGAGTCCGGAAAAATACCACGAGTACATCTCCAGATGACGCGCCTCGGGATCGGCCTCGACCGCCGCCCGCGGCCGCATCGAGAGCGTCGCGCGCAGCCGGACGCCTTCGAGTTCGCGAATCCGCCCGGCCAGCGCGCGATCGAACAGATCGGGCTGGCCCACGCCGAAACCATAATCGATCCAATCGCCGGATTTGACGACGGCGGCCGCCGCCTCCGGCGTGAGGGTCTTGCGTTTTACTTCGCCAGCGAATGAAATTCCCATCGTCGCGTTCTCCCGATTCGATTGCGGCGGCCCAATCCTTGACTGTGGCGCTCGCATAAGATTTGTTTCATCGCGCGATTCAAATCAATGCCAACCGCTGAAGCCTTCGCGCCGTCCGCGGACCAAAAGCAACGCCGCGCGGCGCTGCTGGTCCTGTTCCTGACCGTCTTTATCGATCTGCTCGGATTCGGGATCGTCATTCCATTTTTGCCGCTTTACGCCGAGCGGATGCACATCGGCGCGGCCGGAATCGGCCTGATCCTGTCGGCGTACTCGCTCGCGCAATTCCTGGCCGCCCCGATCCTCGGCCGGCTCTCCGACCATTTTGGCCGCCGGCCGATTATCCTGCTCGGCCTGTTCGGCTCCGCCGTCAGCTACGTGATTTACGGATTCGCCGGGTCGTTCGTCTGGCTGCTCCTGTCGCGCGCGGCGCATGGCGCCTGCGCTGGCACGATCTCGACCGCGCAGGCCTACGTCGCCGACACCACTGACGAACGCGGACGCGCGCACGGGATGGGCATGATTGGCGCCGCCTTCGGCCTGGGCTTCGTGCTCGGACCCGGAATCGGCGGATTGCTCGGCCATGATAATTTGCGCACGCCGGTGTTCTTCGCCGCCGCGCTGACTTTCGCCAATCTGATCTTCGCCGCGCTCCGGCTGCCCGAATCGCATCAGCCGAATCCTTCGGCGCGGCTCGAACTGGCGCATCTGTGCGAACCTTTCGCGCGGATGCCGGCGCGGCTCGGCGACCGTCGTTTGGCGGCGCTGTTCGGACTCGCTTTTCTGGGCACGTTTGCGATGGCCGCGTTCGAGGCGACCTTCGCCATGATGGCGCCGGCGGTGTACGGCTACGGTCCCGCCGGAGTCGGCGGACTGCTCGCGTACGCCGGCCTGATGCAAGCGCTCGTCCAGGGTTATCTGCTGGGCAAACTGGCGCCGCGCGTTGGCGAGCCGCGTCTGATTCGATGGGGTCTTGTGGCCTTCGCGATCGGGCTGGCGCCGCTGGCGAGCGCCGGTTCGCGCGCCGGGCTGCTCGGGCTACTCGCGCTGGTCGCGATCGGTTACGGTTTCGCCAGCCCCGCGATCGCCAGTTTGATCTCGAAACGCGCCGCGCGCCATCTGCAGGGCGAAGTCCTGGGGGTCAATCAGTCCGCGATGTCGCTGGCGCGCATTTTAGGCCCGATCGCCGGCGGCGTCGTGTATGGTTCATGCGGACCGGCCGCGGCTTACGTTGGCGCGGCCGGCGCCGCCGTGCTCGCGCTGGCGCTGGCGTTGACCTCCACCGCCGCCGCGCCGGCGCCGTAAGCCGCCGCCCTCAAGGAGAGACCGCCACGCAACTCGAAGGTTGGATAATCGTCTTTCATCTCTTCGGCGCGATCATGTGGATCGGCAGCCTGCTCGTGATCAGCAGCCTGATGGCGCTCGTGCCCGAACAAGTCGGCGCCGCGCGCGAAGCGACGGTCCTGGCCGCGCGCCGCCTGTTCAACCTCAGCGCCAACGGCGGCGCGATGGTCACCGTGCTCTTCGGCGGCTTCGCGATTATCGAGCATCCCGAAGTGATGCGTCATGGCTGGATGCACGCGAAGCTCGCGCTGGTCGTCGTGCTGCTGTTCTTCCATGCGCTGCTGTACCGCCGAATCGCGGCGCTCGCGGACAATCCCGGCGGCGCCACGCGCGGCCAGTTCAGCATGATTCACGGCGTCGTGAGCCTGCTGCTGCTGGCGATTCTGGCGCTGGTGATTCTGAAGCCTTTCTGAACGATGGGCGCGCAGGCGCCCGCGTTCACGCGGCCACCGCCGCCCGCCATGCCTGGTCGGCGGCGGCCAGCGCCGCGCCGCGCGCCACTTCGACGCCCATCCCCGAGAGGATGGCTTCGAGCGCGCCCAGCACGAGCGTCACATGCTCGATCCGCGACGATTCGCCAAGCGTGCCGATCCGCCAGACCTTGCCCTTGAACGGCCCGAGACCGCCGGCGATTTCGATATTGTAGCGGCGCGTCAGTTCAGCCCGCGCCGCCGCCTCGTCGAGGCCCGCCGGAACCTTGACCACCGCCAGTTGCGGCAATCGATAGCCCGCCTGCGCCGCCGGTTCGAGGCCGAGCGCGGCGAGGCCCGCCTGAAGCGCCGCCGCGTTCTCGCGATGGCGCCGGAAGCGCGCCTCGAGACCCTCTTCGACGATGATTCTCAGCGCCTCGTACAGCGCGTAATTCATCGTGATCGGCGCGGTGTGATGATAGACCCGTTCGGCGCTCCAGTAGCGCTCGATCATGCCGAGATCGAAATACCACGATCGGCACGGCGTCTTGCGCGCGCGCACCGCGGCGATCGCGCGCTCGCTGAAGGTCGCCGGCGCGAGTCCGGGCGGCGCGCTGACGCCCTTCTGCGTGCAACTGTAACAGGCGTCCACTTCCCACTTGTCGATTTCGACGTGCACGCATCCGAGCGACGTTACCGCGTCGAGCAGGAACAGCGCGCCGTGGCGATGCGCCAGCGCGCCCAGATCTTCCACCGGCTGCCACGC
>DAHZDR010000291.1 GCA_027403435.1 Deltaproteobacteria bacterium | reverse complement strand
TGCGCGTATTACAGGAACGCGAGTTCGCGCGGGTTGGCGGCTTCGAAACGCTCAAGATGCAGGCGCGGATTATCGCGGCGACCAATCAGGACCTGGAAGCGGCGGTCGCGGTCAAAAAATTCCGCGAAGACCTGTACTTCCGGCTGCGGGTGATTCCGATCGACCTGCCGCCGCTACGCGAGCGGCGCGAGGATATCGCCGAGCTGACGGACTATTTCGCCAGCAAGGCGGCGCGCGAAATGGGCGCCAACGCCCGCTTTATCAGTCCCGAGGCGCGCGCGCGGCTCCATGCCCACGCCTGGCCGGGCAACGTCCGCGAACTCGAAAACACGGTCTTGCGGGCGGCCTTGCTCGCGCCCGGCACGACGCTTCGCGCCGACGATATCGAATTGGGCCGCGGCGGCGCGCGACCCTCCGCGCCAGCGCTGGATAGTTCCGCGTCGTTGGCGGAATTGATCGCCCGCCGAATCGGCGCGATGCTTGACGAGGCCGGCGACGAACCGCGCGACCTCTATCAAAAGCTGGTTGCGGAACTGGAGAAACCGCTGATCGAGCAGGCCCTGGAGCGAGTCGGCGGTAATCAGGTGCATGCCGCGCGGATTTTGGGCCTCAATCGCAATACTCTACGTAAAAAGCTGACAGAACATCGAATAGTTCCACAAAAAGTGCCACAGCAGCCATGAAATTTCCTTCGGTCTATTATGCGATGGTCGATCCGGCGGGCGGACACGATCCGGTCGCGCTCGCACGGATTCTGCTCGAGGCGGGCGCGCGGATCCTGCAGCTCAGGCTTAAGGACGCGCCGAGCCGCGATTTTCTTGCCGCGGCGCGAACGATCGTCGGTCTGTGCCGCGCACGCGGAGCGCTGATGATCGTCAACGACCGGGCCGATATCGCCCGGCTGGCCGAGGCCGACGGGGTGCACGTCGGTCAGGACGATTTGCCGGTCGCGGCGGCGCGCGCGATCGTTGGCGCCGGACGCATCGTCGGCGTTTCGACCCATAGCGTGGAGCAGGCGCGGACGGCGGAAGCCCAAGGCGCGGACTATCTCGGCTTCGGCGCGATTTACTCGGGCGGTCTGAAAAACGTCGCTAACGCGCAGGGCTTGGAGCGGCTGCGCGCCGTCAGGTCGGCGGTGCGGATTCCGATCGTCGCGATCGGCGGTATCACGGAGGCGACCGCGCCCGCGGTGCTGGCCGCCGGCGCCAACGCCGTCGCGATTATCAGCGACGTGGCGCGCGCCGCGGACCCCGGCGCGAAGGCCAGGGCCTTGATCGCGCTCGGCGCAAAAATCGCGGGCTGAACGACGCTCAGCGCCGTCAGCCGATTCAGGCTTCGGCGCGGCGCCGCGCGGGCGCGGTTTCACACCGGTCAGCTTGGCGCCGGTTGACCGCAAGCGTCCATGCGCTGGCCAGCGTCAGGCCGGCGAAGATCGCCGCCGCGGCGCATCCGATCAGCCTCTGGGTGGGCGAGTTCGCCACGCTCAAAAAGGCCAGCGCGAAAATGGTCATCGCGGTTGAAAGCGCTCCCGCAAACCAGAAAGTCGCGGGATTAATGTGCTTCGCGGCCGCGCGAAGCGCCCGTAGGCCCAAGCCGACGGGGCTAGGGCGCCGCAGCGCGCGCCACGGAATCCGCTCAATTCCGGCGAGCCGGCGACGCACGACAAGCCGATACGCCGCCAGCGAGCCAACCAGAC
>DAHZDR010000267.1 GCA_027403435.1 Deltaproteobacteria bacterium | reverse complement strand
TCCGGAGCGCTGGAACATCGCGCTGGCGCACGGCCTTTTCACCGAAGACAGCGGCAACGGGCGTTCCTCGCCAATCACGCCCGAAGAGATCGAAGCAAGCGCCTGGGACTATATCGCGCTGGGCCACGTGCATATCTTCGGCGACGTTTCGCGCGGGGCCACGCGCGCGGCCTATTGCGGCGCGCCGGCGCCGCTCTATGCGAGTTCGGAGGCCGGATGGGTCATAGGGGTCACCTGTGTGCCCGGCGAACCGGTTCGTCTCGACCGGCTAAGGCTTGGCGACGAGCTGGCCACGGCCGCTCAACCGGCCGATCTGCCCTGACTTGGCGGGCGGCGGCGGACAATCACGACCGCGCCGACTCCGCCTACTGCGGCCCTGCGCTCAAACGCGCCTGCGGCGCCAGAGAGACGCCAGTGGCGCCGTGCGGCCGCAATTGCGGAAAGATCGCGGTGAGCCGCGTGCAAACCTGCTCGAAGCTGCCGCCGTCGAACGGTTTGACGATGTAATCAAGCGCGCCTTCGCGCATAAAAGTCCTGCGGATCTCGGGAAAAGCGATCGCGCTGACGATCAGGATTGGCGTTTCAGGTTGCCGTTCCCGCATCGTCCGAAACAGCGCCAGCGCGCCGATTCCGCCACTGCGCGCCACCGCGACATCCAACGTCACCAGCGCCGGCCCCACCGTCTGAAAAAGATCCACCGCCTGCGCAGTGTTTTCGGCCTCGGCAACGATCTCGCACCCGATACATTCGAGATGATGCCGCAGCACGTCACGAACACACACCGAATCATCCACCATCAGGACTCGCACCGACATGATTGCTCCATCCCCACAACAAGATGTTCGCGAAATGTTCCCCGACCCTCCGCGAATCCCCACACGCATTCCTGGAAGCAACTAACAGGCCAGCGCCTTAACGCGATTTAGGATAATATGGCGACGTATTCCATCGGCGCGGCGCGAATTTCCCACGTTTTACAATCGCCGAAGCGATGTCGCATTCGGCGACAACGGTTGTCGCATTTGCACGTATGCCACATAGCAACACAGCGCGCAGCCGGATGGCCGCATCGAGGGTTCCGTCAGCCGCGGGTAGCGCGATGACCAAAACGCTGGCGATTTATCCCACGGCGCTGAAAGCCGCCGATCAACTCAAGCGAATCGCCCGGGACGCCGGGTGCGTCATGGGCTATCCGGCCATGACGTTTCCTCAGCTAATCGACGCGCTTGCGCGCGAAACCGGCGATCCGCGCGAGCCGCTCGACCGGATCGGCGAGCGGGTCGCGATCGGCCTCGCGCTTAAGCTGGCGCCGCTTCCGAGCGTCGCGCATCCGCCGCCTGGAAGCGGCTTGGCCGAAAGCTTGCTCGGGCTGATTCGCTCGCTCAAGACCGCCGCGCTTAAGCCTGACGATCTGCGCCGGGCGGCCGCCGGGATCGATCTCGCCACGGCGATTCCAATCGACAATCTGGCCGCGCTGGGCGACGCCTACCAGGCCGTGCTCGACCGCCACCACGTTATCGATCATTACGACCGCGAAACCGCGGTGCTCGCGATGCTGCATCGATGCGAAGCCGAGAAGCGCCGGCCGCGTCTGCTCGAAGGCGTCGAGCGCCTGGCGATCGTCGAAATTTACGATTTGAGCCTGCTTCAGTTCATGATCGCGGCCGCGCTGATTCGGATCGTTGGTGCGGCCGAAGTCACGATTCAGGCCCAGCCGCAACAGGTGACCAGCGCGACGCGTTTCGCCGAACTCACCTGGAACCGCTTCGTTGGCGAGGAATCGATCGCCGACCAGACTCTGCCTGAATTCGTCAATCGGACCGGCCGCGCGGGCCAATTGAATTTCCTGATCGCCAATTTGTTCGCCGCCGAACCGCCGCCGGCGCCGCCCACCGACGACACCGTCGCGATTATCGAGGCGCCGAATCGGATCCGCGAGGCGGAGGAAGTGGCGCGCGAAATCCGCCGGATGCTCGAACCACCGGACGGCCAAGGCGTCGCGCCCGGCCGGTTCGCGGTCGTCGCGCGCGACCTCGAACCCTACGCCGATTATCTGGAAGCCGCGTTCCGCCGCTATCGCATTCCGCTGCGGATGGCCGGCTCGCGGCCGTTGACGGCGGCGCCAGCCGCGCGCGCCGTGCTCGATTTGCTGCGCGCGCCCACGGACGATTTCAGCCGCGACGCGCTCGGCCGAATCCTTGGCTCGGCGTTGTTTCGCACGCCCGCCGGCGCGCATCTTGGGGTGCTGGCCGAGGCCGGATATATCGATCGCGCGACGGCGCCGTTACGCGATCGGCTCGAAAGCCGGCGC
>DAHZDR010000265.1 GCA_027403435.1 Deltaproteobacteria bacterium | reverse complement strand
GGCGCGGGAATTTCGCCCGGCCCGCCCGGCGCGCGGAAGAACCCTTCGATTTCCCGCCGCAGCGCGTTGGCGTCGCTTTCATAACAAATCCCGGCGAGCGCCGCGGGCCGATCCGGCCGCGCCATAAATTCCTCGCGAAGCTCCGTAACGCGGGCGGCGTAGCGCGGCGAATCGAGGAAATAGCCCCGATCGAGCGCGTCAATCAGCGCATCGAGATGCTCCAGCGGCAAGCGCTCGCCGAAGCGGCTGGTGAAAGCCGCTTGCAGGTCGCCGCGCGAATTGACGCCGTCGAACAACGTGACCAAGAAATACGCGCCCATGCCGATCATGATTGGACTTGGCGCCGCGCCCGAAGGATCGCGCAGACAGAGGTATTTCTCGCCCTCGTGATCGACCGGAAACGCCTCGACCGGGCGAATAATCGGTTTGTCGATACGAGTCGGTTCGCTGGTCCCGTTATCCATCGAAGGCTATGCTCCCGGCCGGTGTGCGGCGTCCGCCGCGCCCAATGATCGCAAAAATGCTATGGTCTTCGCAAAACTTCGGCAAGGGCGCGCCGCTGGACATCGCCACACGCGCGGCCTCAGACTTGGGCGGGATATTCCCGCGGGAGACGACGGATGAAAATCGTGCGGTTCAACGATCGGGGCAATCCCCGGTTCGGCGCGCTTGACGGCGATCGTATCACGCCGCTCGTGGGCGCGCTTGACGCGCTCAAGCCGTCGGGCGAAGCCGCGATCGCGCTCGCTTCGACGCGCCTGCTGGCGCCGATCGCGCCAGGCAAAATCGTCGCGATCGGACTGAATTACGCCGACCATGCGGCCGAGTCGAAACGCGAACCGCCTAAAGAGCCGCTGCTGTTTATCAAGCCGTCCACCGCTGTGATCGGGCCGGAGGACGAAATCAGCTATCCGCCGCAGACCACGAATCTCCATCACGAAGGCGAACTCGCGATCGTGATCGGACGGACCGCGCGCCAGGTAAACGAGCGCGACGCCCACCAATACATCCTCGGCTACACCTGCGCGAACGACGTGACCGCGCGCGATCTGCAACGGCGCGACGTTCAGTTCACGCGCGGCAAAGGCTTCGACACCTTCGCCCCGCTCGGACCGTGGATCGTCACCGGCATCGATCCGTCGAACCTGGGGCTCGAAACGCGCGTCAACGGCGCGGTCCGCCAGCAAAGCCGCACCTCGAACCTGATCTTCAACTGCGGCTATCTGGTCAGTTTCATCTCGCACGTGATGACGCTGCTGCCGGGCGACGTGATTTCGACCGGCACGCCCGCCGGAGTCGGGCCGATGCTGGTGGGCGACGTGGTTGAAGTAGAAATCGAGAAAATCGGATGCCTGAGAAACCGGATCGCGGCGCCTCGTTGAGACGCCCCGCCGCACGCGGCGGACGCGGCGCGGCCGGCGTCCGCTACCTGGTCGGCCATACCGCGGACTTGAAGCCGGGCAGATCGATGAAGTTCCTGATGCCCGTGCGGGGCGTTGACGAAGAATGCTTCGTGATCAATTTTCGCGGCCGGTTCCACGCCTACGTCAACCGCTGCCGCCATGTGCCGATGGCGATGGATTGGGTGGACAATCAGTTTTTCGCCGAACGCGGGCGTTATCTGATGTGCCAGACGCACAACGCGTATTACGAACCGGCCAGCGGCGAATGTATCGCGGGACCGCCCGAAACCTGCGGCAAAGCCCTTTACCGGACGCCGCTTGAAATCGAGGACGGCCGTATTTACGCGCGTCCGCCGCTGGAGGAATTTGAGGACTGAACGAACGCGTCCTTAGCCGCCGGTGCGCGCGCCGATACGGACGAAGCGCGTGCGCCAGGTCATCTGGACCCACGGCTTGCCGTCGTTTTCGATGAACACGTTCGCCCGCACCTCCATCGCGGTATGGTCCGCGTTGACGGCGCAATGCAAATGGGTCAGTTCGTCGAGCGTATTGACGATTCCCGTCGGCATCCCAAACGGAGTCACCTGCGGCGCGCGGAAATGCAGATACGACAGCAACACCACACGGTCAGGCCCCTCGACCGACTTCACGCGCATCACCTGACGCTCATCGCTCACGATCGAACTGTCAGCGACCGAACCTTCGGCGAAAGTCAGCTCCCACGGTCCGGAATATCCCTTCTGCCGGTAACATAACGTGTAGGTTTTGGTGAGCCAGCGAATATGGCCCGCGGCGGGGCTGAGCGGACGAATCGAATCGACCGCGGACACCTGCCCGAACCAGCATCCGCGGAACACCTGCGGCAGAGGGATTTCGCGCGTGTTGGAACCGAGCTGGCCGGGATTGAGCGGCTGCGGGATGAACTCCGGATGCGGCATCTGCGCGGCCGGCTCCGCCGGCGCCGGAGTTACCGGCTTTTGCTGCGACGGCAGGACGCGTACTGACGTCTGCGCCCGCAACGGCCGCGGCGTCAGCGCGACGACGGCATACGCCACCGCGGCGATTACCAGAAATCGGCCGCCAAAGCGTTTCAAGATAAATGACGGCGACGATTTGCGCATCGCCGAAGACCAGCCATAACCGGCGGCTTATTCGTATTCGTCGCCGAAGTGGGCGCGGATAATCCGGGCCTTGAGGTATTCGAGCGTGCCGAGATCTTCGACGATATCGCCGCCCGTGTCATAGAAGAACAATTCGCCGTTTTTGGTGCGGCCGACCGCGATAATCCATTCCAGATCGTCGCGGTCCTCGAGCAAATAATTGATGGTCTGGGCAACGCCACGGCCCGGAATAATCGTGATCTTCGGACGCGCTAATTTTTCCTGCTTCGGCATTGCTTCGGTAAACACCCCTGGCGGGAAGGGTTGCGAAACCACCCTGCTTCAGATTAGGGAGCGCCGTCGGCCTAAGTCAATAGCGCGCGGGCGACGACCTCCAGATGATGCGTATTGGGGAAAAAATCGAAGCCGCGCACTTCGCGGACCTGATAGCGATGCGCGGTCAGCGCGCCGAGGTCGCGGACCATCGTCGCGACATCGCAGGCCACATAGATAATCGCCGCCGGGCGCATCCGCGCGATCGGCTCCATCAAGTCCGCGGCGCCCGCGCGCGGCGGATCGAGAATCACGACATCGGGCCGATAGCCCGCGCGGTCCAGAAAGCGCGCGGTCTCTTCCGCCTTCATCGCGATAAAGCGCGCGCCGCCAAGGCCCATCCGGGCGGCGTTGGCGCTGGCCGCGGCGATCGCCGCCGCGTCGGCGTCCACGCCGCTTACCGCCGCGCCGCGGCGCGCCGCCGGCAGACTGAAATTGCCGCCGCCGCAAAACAGGTCGAGCAGTTTGATCCGCGCGTCGAAGCCGCCGAGCGCCATCACCGCGGCGACCAGTGCGCGGTTCTGTTCGCGATTCACCTGGCTGAAAAGATCGGCTTCGGTTTCGATCGCGCAATCCGGTTCGACTTCGATCGCAAGGCGCACGTCGCCGATAAACTTGCGCTGGCCGCCGCCCCTGAGCACGACGCCGCGCAGCGCCGGATCGCGCGCCAAGACCGCGCCGGCGCGCGCCAGGTCCGCAGCTTGCGGCGCGCGCTTCAGACTCGCAACCAGGATCGTCCGGCCGCCGTCGGCGACCGTTTCGATTTCGGCGCAGCGCGCGCCCAGCGCCGCCGCCAGCGCCCGCGGCGCCGCGCCCGCGCCGGCGGCGATCAGACAGCGATCGACTTCAACCAGCGTATGGCTGGCCGCTGCATGAAAGCCCGCCTTTCCGTCCGCGCCGATTTTGAAGCGCGTGCGCGCGCGATAGCCGAATTCGGCCGGCGCCGGCGTCACCAGTCCGCGCTCGTCGAGTTCGATCCCGAGCGCGCGGCGAAACGCTTCCGCCAGCATCCGCGCCTTAAAGACGGCTTGCGCGGCGTAATCGATTTGTTGCCAGTCGCATCCGCCGCAGCGCGGCACGAACGGGCACGGCGGCGTCCGGCGATCCGGCGACGCGCGCACGATTTGTTCGATCCGGCCAATCGCGTGAGCGCCGCGGCTCTTCACTAGCGAAATCTCCAGCAGGTCGCCCGCGACCGCCCGCGGAACCATCACGGCCTTGCCGTCGAGATGGCCGATCCCGTACGGGCCGAAGCTCATGGCTGTGATTTCCACCAGCGGCATCGTGATTCCGATTGGCGCAAAAGCGCCCGCGCGGATTGGTCCCCGCCGCCGCGCGCAAGGCGAAAAACGCGGCGGCGCTTGATTATAAGCGATCGGCTGGCCGGATGCGCCTGCCGGATCCGATGGCGGATGCGCGCGGGCGCAATTTATAATACGCGGCGGCGACCGGCGCGCGCCG
>DAHZDR010000261.1 GCA_027403435.1 Deltaproteobacteria bacterium | reverse complement strand
GCGCCGGGCGGGAATGATGCTGCGCAAGCCGGCCTGACCTGAGTCGTCCGACCGCGGCCGGACGCGCGCGGCGTCGTGCGGCCGGCCGCGGCGAAGGATGCGATTGGGCGCCGGGCGCCCGCGATCGCGCCGCGCTCAGGCGACGCCTAACTCCCGCGCCCATTGCAGCAGATCGCGCGCGGCCTTGACGTGCGCCGTATCGACCATCATGCCGTTGATCACCACCACCGAACTCCCCTCGGCTTCGCATTTTTCAACCGCGGCGATCAGCTCCTTCCAGTGCGCGATTTCCGCTTTTGACGGGGTGAAGACTTCATTGACGATCGCCACGTGCGACGGATGGATTAGCAGCATCCCGGAATAGCCGAAGGCGCGCGTGCGGAGCGCTTCGGCGCGCAGCCCGTCCAGATCCTGGATATCCCACCAGCCGCGGCCGCCCATCGGATAAGGGATATTCGCCGCGCGCGCGTCGAGCAGCACTTTGGAAATATAGAAGAAAGCCTCATGCCCCTCGGGCGTCCATTGGAAGCCGATCGCGCGGGCGATATCGCCGTCCTTGCCGGTGAGGCCGCCCAGATGGGCGACGCGCCGCGACGCAATCGCCACTTCATACGCTTGGCGCATCCCCTGCGCGGTTTCGAGCACCGGGTCGATCAGCACGCCGCCAACTTCGACGCCGCGTTGGCGCTCCAGAAATTCGAGGATCGTGTCGCAGCGCTTCACGTCTTCGGGCCCCGTCACCTTCGGCAGCATCACGCAGTACAGTTCGGGACAGACGATCGCGTCGAGATCGGCCCAGGTCAGCCCGGTTTCGAAATCGTTGACGCGCACGAACACGTTCTGGCCGGCGCGGCCGAGTTCCTCGACCATTTTGCGCACGATGGCGCGGGCGCGCGGCTTGTCGGGCGGGGCGACGGCGTCTTCGAGATCGAGAATCAACGCGTCGGCGCCGAAGCGCGGCGCTTTCTGAATCCGGTCCTCGCGGTTACCCGGAACGAAGAGAGCTGAACGAATCGGTTTGGCGCGGCGCACGGGGAGCCTCCTGACGGAATTCGACGATCGGGATATTCCTTAGCATTATCCGGCCGCGCGCGGAAAAGCGTTCGCGCGGACCGGATCGAGCCGCGCGGCCGGACCGGAGGGATCGTCGCAAGTCAGGCGCGGCCGGGCGCGGGATGCTGCTGGGTGAGGCAATGCACGGCGCCCAGGCCCCAGACCAAATCGATCGCCGGCACGCCCACGACGCGGCGGCCCGGAAACAGCCGCGCCAGCGTCGCGATCGCTTCCGCGTCGGCGGCGCAATCGAAAGTCGGCATGATCACGCCGCCGTTGGCGATATAAAAATTCGCATACGACGCGGGCAGGCGCGCGCCGTCGTAATGGAGCGCCGGCGGCATCGGCAGCGTCTCGATCCGAAACGGCCGCCCCGCGCGGTCGCGCATCGACCGAAGCCGCTTGAGGTTGTCGTCGAGCGCGCGAAAATTGGCGTCGGCCGGATCCCGCTCGACCACGGTGACAATTGCGTCGGCCGCGACGAAACGCGCGAGGTCGTCGATATGGCCGTCGGTGTCGTCGCCGGCGATTCCGTCGCCCAGCCACAGCACCGTCGCCACGCCCAGATAGACGCGCAGATATTCCTCGATTTCGGCGCGCCCCAGATGCGGATTGCGGTTCGGATTGAGCAGGCACGATTCGGTCGTCAGCACCGCGCCCGCGCCGTTCACGTCGATCGAGCCGCCTTCGAGCACGATCCCCGGCTCGATCGCGGCGCAGCCGTGGCGCTCCGCCAACCGCCGCGGCACGAGGTCGTCGAGATCGTGGCGGCCGTATTTTTCGCCCCACGAATTGAAACGCCAGTCGAGCGCAATCTGCGCGGCGCCGTCGCCGCCGGCCGCGGGCGCGCGGTTGACGAAAATCGGACCATAATCGCGGATCCAGGCATCGTTGGTGGGGACAACGGCGAACTCGATTCGGTCGAGCCGCGCGCCGCCCGCGTCCGGCGCCGGCGCACGCTCGATCAGCCGGCGCGCCGCGCTCGCCATTTGATCGTCGTTGACGAGGATTCGCACCGGCTCGAATGCGGCGATCGCGGCCGCCATCCGCGCGAAAATTCCCGGAATCGGCGCGAATTTTCCCGGCCAGGTGTCGAGGTTGTGCGGCCATGCCAGGTAGGTCGCCGCATGCCGCGCCCATTCCGCCGGCATCCGATAACCGCTGAGCCGGCGCGCCTCCTCGATCGACGGACCCGCCATTTTAGCCGCGAAAACGCCGCGTCAGATCGGCATAGGCGTCGATTCGCCGGTCGCGCAGGAACGGCCAGTCGCGCCGGGTCTTTTCGATCAGGCGCAAATCGCAATCGACGATTAGCGTCTCTTCGCCGCTCGCGCCGGCCCGCGCGATCACTTCGCCGAACGGATCGGCGACGAAGGAATTGCCGAAGAACTCCAGGTCGCCTTCCACGCCGACCCGATTCACCGCCGCGACGAACACGCCGTTGGCGATCGCGTGGCCGCGCTGCACGGTTTCCCAGGCGTCACGAATCCGCTCGCGCGTGGCCGGCGTCATCTCGGGACTCCAGCCGATCGCGGTCGGATAGAACAATGCTTGCGCGCCGGCCAGCGCGGTCAGCCGCGCCGCTTCGGGAAACCATTGGTCCCAGCAGATCAACACGCCGAGCTTGCCGTAAGCCGTCGGATGCGCGGTGAAATCGAGGTCGCCGGGCGCGAAATAGAATTTCTCGTAATAGCCAGGGTCGTCCGGGATATGCATCTTGCGGTAAACCCCGGCGATTGCGCCGCGTTCGTCGATCACGATTGCCGAATTATGATAGACGCCCGCCGCGCGCCGCTCGAAAATCGGCGCGATCACGATCACTTTGCGCGCCGCGGCCACCTTGCCCAGCGCGGCGCTGGTCGGTCCTGGAATCGGCTCCGCCAAATCGAACGCCGCCGCGTCTTCGGATTGGCAAAAGTAGCGTGAGCGGAACAGCTCCTGAAGACACACAACTTTGGCGCCGCGCGCGGCCGCGTCCTCGATTCGTTCGGCGGCGCGTTCGAGATTATGCGCGGGATCGGCCGCGCACGCCATCTGCGCCAGACCGATCCGAAGAGGTTCCGCTGCCATCTTCCAACCAGATACCAGCCGGCCGCCGCCCGCGCCACCATGCCGCCGCGGATCGCCGTCCCTAGCGCATCAGCGGCATCACCTGTTCGGCGAAATCGCTGTGCTGTCACCCGCGGGCTTGACCCGAGGGTCCACTTCCTCGTCATGCCCGGACTTGATCCGGGCATCCCTCGGCTTGGATTGCCGGGACAAGCCCGGCAATGACGGAGACAGGAGCGGGAACATTCGCGCCTAGGGAAGGTCTGCACAGGTCGCCGAGCAGAGGCGGTTAACTGAAATGATCATGACGATCGGGTTCAGCGAAGAGGCAACGGGTGATGATTGGCGCCGTGTCGCCGGGCGCCGAGGCCGGTGGCTGCTCTCAGTTTCCTCACAACGGGCAACTCGCCCCGCTGGGGAGCAACCGGCGCCGGACTTGGTAGAGATTAGCCAGTCCGAACATGGTATGCGCGCGGGCCAGGTTCTTGGCCAGGCCCCGGTACCTCACTTTGACGAAGCCCCACAGGTGCTTGACCACGCGGAACGGATGCTCGCCGCGCGCGCGGGTCCGCGAGCGGGCGCGGTTGATTCGCTTCCAGCGCTCGCTCAAGGGCGCGCTGGAGTTGGGCCGCCGATTGATCCGGTAACGCACCCCGCGAGCCTCATAGGCCTGCCGATCGGCTTCCTTCCAGTACGCTTGGTCGCCGAACACTTCGCGCTCCTGCCCGTGCAGCAGCGCGGGCAACTGCGTGATGTCGGCCGCGGCCGCGTTGGTCGCGGTCACAGTGTGGACGATGCCGCGCCTATCCGCCCCGATGTGCAGCTTCATCCCGAAGTGCCAGTTCCTGCCCTTGCGCGTCTGCTTCATCTCGGGGTCGCGCGTTGCGCTCGCGTTCTTGGTCGAACTCGGCGCCGCGATGATGGTCGCATCCACAATGGTGCCCGCGCGCAGCAGCAGCCGCCGCTCTTCGAGCAGGTCCGCAATCGCGTCGAAGATGTCCTTGGTCAGCCGGTGCTGCTCGAGCAGGTGGCGAAAGCGCGGAATCGTGGTCTCGTCCGGCGCCACGTCGTCGCCCAGTTCCACCCGCGCGAACCGGCGCATCGACTCGCTGTCGTAGATCGCGTCCTCGGCTTGCGGGTCCGACAGGTTGAACCACTGCTGCAGGAAGTAGATGCGCAGCATCTTCT
>DAHZDR010000249.1 GCA_027403435.1 Deltaproteobacteria bacterium | reverse complement strand
GCCGCTGAGCGGCTGGATTAACGCGGCGATCGCGCCGACGGTGAAGGCGATCGCGATCGCGCGGCGATGGAACAGGTTGTCGCGATCGCGCAGCCACATCGCCGCATGAATTCCCGCGACCAGGAACCCGGTGGCGGCGTAGGCCGCGATCGTCATATGGACGGTCTCGTGCAGCGCGGCGGGATTGGTCAGCGTCGCCAGCGGATGGATATCCACCGGATTGCCGTCCACCAGCCGAAAACCCACCGGCGTGTTCATCCACGCGTTGGCGATGACGACGAAGATTCCCGAGAGCGCGCCGGACACCGCCACCATCGCGCCCGCCGCCAGATGCACGCGCGGCGACACCCGCTCCCATCCATACATATAGATGCCGAGGAAGATCGCCTCGGTGAAGAAGGCGAAGCCCTCCAGGGAAAACGGCATGCCGATAATCGCGCCCGCCCAGCGCATGAAGTTCGGCCAGAGCAGGCCGAGTTCGAACGACAACACGGTGCCGGAAACGGCGCCGACCGCGAACATGATCGCCGCGCCGATCGCCCAGCGCCGCGCCAGCAGCAGATAAACCACGTTCCGCGTGCGCAGATAGCGCCATTCCGCGATCATCATCATCAACGGCATCGCGATTCCGATACAGGCGAAGATAATATGAAAGGCGAGCGACATCGCCATTTGCGAACGAGCGGCGATCAGATGCGTCATTGCGGCTCCACTTCAAACGGGATCCGGCGCCAGGCGGACGCGGTCCGCGGCCCCGATCGGTTTCGCGCCGGCGAGCTTCAACCGCGCCGGCGCTTTGGGCCGCGCACGCCCGGCGCCGCCTGATTCGGCGCGCCGCCGCTCAGCAACCGCGCGGCGGCGCGGGCGATCCACAATTCCTCGTCGAGCGGCACGACCCAAAGTTCCACCGCGCCGCCGTCGGCGCTGAAACGGGCTTCGCGGCCGCTGGCGCCGCGATTCCGCGCCGCGTCGAAGGCGACGCCGAAAAGCTCGAGGCCGGCGCAGACGCGCTCGCGAATCGCGACGGAATTTTCGCCGATTCCGCCGCCGAAGATAATCGCGTCGGCGCGGCCGAGCGCGGCCAGGTAAGCGCCGATATATTTGCGCGCGCGATAGCAAAACATCTCGATCGCCAGCGCCGCGGCCGGATTCGACGGCGCCGCGCGCTCCAACTCGCGCATATCGTCCGAAAATCCGGAGACCCCGCGCAAACCCGATTCGTGATTAAGGACGCTCTCGACCGCGGCGGGCGAAAGCCCCTCCGCCGACGCCAGATAACTGACGATCGCCGGATCGAGATCGCCCGAGCGCGTCGCCATCATCAGGCCCTCGAGCGGCGTCAGCCCCATCGAGGTATCGACCGAGCGGCCGGCGCGAATCGCCGCGACCGAGCATCCCGCGCCCAGTTGCAGCGTAATCAGATTCAGACCCGGCGCGGGCCGGCCGGCGAGCGCCGCGTAGCGTTCGAGCATCCACGCATGGCCGACGCCGTGAAACCCGTAGCGACGGATTTCGTGGCGATCGGCGAGCGCGCGCGGAATCGCGTAATTGCGCGCATGCGGCGGCAGCGTGCGATGGAATGAAGTGTCCGCGACGACGATCGAAGGCGCGTCGGGAAATTTTTCGCGCACGGCCTTGAGCGTTTCGATCGCCGGCGGATTATGCAGCGGCGCGAAACGCGACGCCGCCTCGAGCGCCGCAATCACCTGGTCGTCCACGATCGCCGGCCCACGAACGCTCTCGCCGCCATGGACGATCCGATGCGCGGTCGCGTCGGGCCGCTGCGCGCCACGCGCTTCGGCGAGCCACGCCAGCGCGCGCAGCGCGGCCGCGCGATGGTCCGCGACGGGCGCGGCGGCGTCGAACTTGCGGCCGTCTTCGGCTTCCATCGTGGCGCGCGCCTTCGGCCCGATTTCCTGAAACACGCCGCGCGCGAGCCGCTGTCGTTCGGCGCCGTCGCCGATTTCGAGCAGCTCGAACTTGAGCGACGAACTGCCGCAATTGAACACCAGGATTTTCATCGTATCCGCGTATCCGCGTATCCGCGCGATCGTCCGCCGCGCGCGCTCCGATCACGCTAACCCGCCGCCACGGACGAGGCGACCGCTTTCGCGCCCACCCGGGACGGCGGCGCGCTCGATCCCGTGGTTTGACGTTCGCGCGATCGCGCCGGATGCGCGTCAGCGCAGGCCGCCCCAACCGTCGCGCGCGACTTCGCGCCAGCGCGCGCGAATCGCCGCGAAGTCGCCGTCAGGCAGCGCTCCGGCCTCGAGCAATTTCGCGTTTTCCGCCCATCGCGAGGGGTTGGTCGTGCCGATAATCGCGGTATGCACGCCCGGCGTGGCGAGCGTGAATTTTAGCGCCGCGCCGACCGCCGCGGCGGCTCCGCCGCGCAAAAACGGATAATTGAGCTTGCGCAGCCGGCGCTGATAGGGGCGTTCGTATTCGGGCGCGCTCCAGCGGCTCTTGAGCCACGCCGCGTTGGCGATCGGGCGCTTGGCGATCACGCCCATGCCGCGCGCGGCCGCCGCCGGCAGGGCGCGGTCGAGCGCCTCCTGATCGGCGATATTCACCGAGATTTGCAGCGTGTCGAAAACGCCCAGCTCGATCGCCGCGAGCGCGTCGGCGCCGTCGCCGCTGTAGCCGAGCGCGCGCGCCATGCCCTTTTCGCGCGTCCGCGCCAGCGCCGCGATCAGCGCGTCGTTGCGCAGCGTCGCGGCGCCGCACGAATGGAACTGCAACAGGTCCACATATTCCGTGCGCAGCCGCTTGAGACTCCGCGCCAGGCTCATTTCGACGATCTCCGGCGACCACTCGGGCGCGCTCAGGCCATTCGCGTGGCCGCACTTGGTCAGCAGGTGGTAGTCGCGGCGGCGATGGCCGACGGTTTGGCCGATCAATTCCTCGCTCGTGTCGTAGCAGGCGGCGGTGTCGATTACGTTGAGGCCGGCGTCGAGCGCCGCGTTGAGCAGCTTTTCGACGGTGCGCGGCGCGACGTTCTGATAACCGATTTCGGACGCGCCGAAACCAATCACGCTAACGATCATTCCGGTTTTGCCTAGCCGCCGCGTTTCCATCGTGAGCCAACACTCCCGCCGCAGGGATTTGCCGGATAAGCGTAAAGGATGCCGTAAGCGGGCGCCACGCGGACGGCTGAATCACGGCAAGCGGCGCAGCGCCGGCGGCAACTCGAACGCGCCGTCGGCGGCGCACGGAAATTCGACGACCTCGATCACCGCGTCCGGCGCAAGCGGACCGTACAGATGGGGAAAGCGTTCGGCGGCGCGCGCGTCGCCGGGCGCACGCGGCGCCTCATGGCGCAACGGGACGGCGAGGCGCGCTTCGTCGATACACAGCGCGACCAGATCGCGCCGTCCGCGAAACCATGCGTTGGCGGTCGCGATCAACTGCGCGAGCGTCGAGCAATGGATAAAGCCCTCGGCCTGAAGCGACGGCGGAGCGTATTTTCCGGCCGCGCGCGCCGCCGCCCACTCCTCGCGCCCCAGCAGATGAAATATCAATCGCCGTCTCCTTCCCGACCGCCCAGCCCGAAGCCGTTTGGTTGCCTGCGCCTTTCGCTCACGTCCGACCCGGCGCAGACGCGCATTCAATCCCGCCGCGCGCCCAAGTACAATCCCGCGGCATGTACGACAGCGAATATCGCGCCAAACTGGGGTCCGCGCCGGCCGCCGTCAAACTGATTCCGGCGCGCGGCAACCTCTCGATGGGCATGGCGATCAGCGAACCGCCCGCGCTGCTGGGCGCGCTCGAAGAGCGCGTCAAACGCGGCGAGATCGAACGGCTGAATCTTTACTACTCGCATTCGGTCGCCGCCGCCGCGGCCACGATACTGAAATACGAATACCTCGAAGTGATTAGGCCCCATCCGTTCTTCCCGACGATCATTGAGCGCGCGCTCGGACGCCGCGGCGAACAGGAGGGACGGCGCGTAATCGAGTACATGCCGGGAAATTTCAGCGCGATGCCGCAAACGCTGGCGGCGATCGGCATCGACGCCTTTCTGATGATGGTCGCGCCGATGGACAAGGCCGGCTTTTTCAGTTGCGGAACCAACGGCGACTATACGATTCCGGCCGCGCGCGCCGCCAAACGCCTGATCGTCGAGGTGAATCCGCGGATGCCGCGCGTGTTCGGCGATTCCTCCGTGCATATTTCGGAGGTGGACGCGATCGTCGAAAATGAAAGTCCGCTGTTCAGCGTGCCGATGCGCGAGCCGACCGAAATCGATCGCAAAATTGGCGGGATTATCGCGGAAATGGTTCCCGATCGCGCCACCCTGCAAATCGGCATCGGCGCCGTGCCCAACGCCGTCTGCCGCCAGCTTGTCAATCACAAGGATCTCGGGGTCCATACGGAACTGATGATGCCGCCGCTGGTCGAATTAATTCGCGCGGGCGCGATCACCAATCGTTACAAAAATATCAATCGCGGCAAAAATGTATATACTCTGGCGGCCGGTGACGAGGCCTTCTATGAATTCCTCAATGATAATTCGAGCATGGAGGCCTACCCGGTCGATTACGTCAACGATCCCGGCGTTATCGGCCGCAACGATCGGGCGATCTCAATCAGCGCGTTTCTCGAGGTTGCGCTCGACGGCGCGGTCAATTCCGAGGCGATCGCCGGCCGTCAGTACAGCGCCCCTGGCGGCCAGCTCGATTTCGTGCGCGGCGCGCAGCGTTCGCGCGAAGGCAAATCGATTCTTGCCGCCTATTCCACGGCGACGGGCGGAAAAATCTCGCGAATCGTGCCGCGGCTGACCGGACCAACGACCGATCCACGCGCCGACGTTCAATATATCGTCACCGAATACGGCGTCGCCGATCTCTTCGGCAAATCGGTCGCCGAACGGGCCGAAGCGCTGATCGCGATTGCGCATCCGGATTTCCGCGCCGAACTTACCGCGGCAATGCGCGATCACGATTATTTTTAGGGCTAACCCGCGCGCTCCGGCATTTGGGCGGCGGCGGGCGCGGTCAGGATTGCGCGCGCGGCGGCGAGCGCCGCGGCGGCGCCGGCCAGCGCCAGCGTATCGCCGTCGCGCAGGACTTCGCCGGCTTCGGGGATAATCACGTCGCCGCCGGCGCGTGAAATCGCGACCACCATCGCCCCGGTCAGCGCGCGCAGGTTAAACTCGCCGAGACTCCGGCCAATGGCGGGACTGTCCGGCGGCAGCCGCAACAGATCCAGCGGACCCAGGCCGGGCGTTTCCGGCGCGGCCGTGGCGGCGGGATGGGCGAAACGGCGCATCAGAATTTCGGCGGCCCCGCCCAGGCGGCCGCGCAAATCGCGCGCGCCGCGCCAGACCATCGCGGCCATCGCCACGACCGCCGTAAGCAGCGCGACGATTCCGTCGAGCGGGCGCAAAAACGGCGCGGTAAGCGCCAGCATAATCACGATTACGCCGAAAATAACCGCAATTTCGAGCATCCGGGCGAGCGGCTCGGCCGCTGGTTCGCGGCCTTCGGGCGTGGCCGCCTGGGCGAGTCCGCCGGCGATTTCGCGCGCGAAACCGCGGGCCGCGCGCACGATCAAAAGGAACACCGCCGCCGCCAGCGCGAGCGCGCCCACTTTGACCGCCAGATCGGCCCATCGCGGGGCGATTCCGGCGGCGTTCCCGACAATCGCGGCGCCGCGATCGCCGAAGATTTCATAGGCGATTACGATGGCGACGAACGCGGCCATCGAAAGCCCGATCATAAGCACGAAGCGTCTGGCGCCGCGGGGCCGCGATTGGCGGCGGAGGCGTTCGATCCACGCGTCATAAATGGCCTGCAACGCGCCGAGCGACGCCGGCATCCGCGCGTCGGCGTAACGGCCGACCCGGTCCGCCGCGCGAATCATATAAGGCGTCGAAAAAGTGGTGATCGCCGAAATCGCAATCGCCAGCGAATAGAGAAATTCGCGGATCGCTCCATGCCGTACGCCGGCGCCGGCGATAATGAAGGAAAATTCGCCGATTTGCGCCATCGCCATCCCGGCCTCGACCGAATTGCGGGTGGACGCGCCCGACATCACGGCGCCGGCCGCCACGCCGACGAACTTGCCGATTATGACGGTCGCAACCAGCGCCAGCAGCGCGGGCCAATAACGGACTAAATCGGCGGGATTCAGAGTCATGCCGACCGAGACGAAAAAAATCGCGCCAAAGATATCGCGCAACGGCGCAATCAGGTGTTCGATTCGGCCGCCCTCGCCCGATTCCGCCACCATCACGCCCGCCAGGAAAGCGCCCAGCGCCACGGAATAGCCCGCCATCTCCGCCGCCATCGCAAAGGCGAAACAGATGCCGACGCTGGCGACAATCAGGGTTTCGTCGCGGCCAAGCCGCACCACCATCCGGATCGCGCGCGGCACGAGGATCAGGCCCGCGCCGAGCAAAACCGCCAGGAACAGGGTCAGCCGGCCAACCGTCTCCGCCAGCATCCGCGCCGACAAACCGGCGCCGCTGGCGACCGCCGTGAGGATCGTCAGGATAATCACGGCGGCGAGGTCCTCGAACAGCGTGATGCCGAAGACCAATTCAGCCAGACCCTTATCGACCTGCTGTTCCCTGAAGGCCTTGGCGATAATCGTGGTGCTCGAAATCGCGAGGATCGCGCCGGCGAAAACGCTTTCAAGCACGGTCCATCCGAACGCCAGGCCAACGAGATAGCCGAGCCAGATCAGCAGGCCGACCTGCACCACGGTGATAAAGCCCGCCGTCGGCGCGAGCCGCACCAGTTTGCGCAGGCTGAATTCAAGTCCCAGCGCGAACATCAGCAAGATAACGCCCAGTTCGGAGAGCTGGTGGATACGATCGAGGCCGGCCACGAGCGGAAATGGCACCTGCGGGCCAACCAGCACTCCGGCGATCAGATAGCCCACCACCAGCGGCTGACGCAGCGCCTGGCAAAGCACGGAAACCACCGCGCCGACGCAAAGCGCCAGCGCCAAATCTTCAAGGAAATTATGCGCGATCAGAACCGGCACGCAGCCTCCGTCCTTCCATCAGGATGCGATCCGAACGCGGACGGATAAAGCCGCGCCGCGCGCCCGGGTCGGATTGCCGAATCGAACCTAACGAAGCTCCCGGCGCAGGCTACATGATCGCGCCGGTGGCGGAACGTGGATCGCGCGCGCTCCAACGGCCCGCCTCCACCTGATGGAAAAAATCGGCAAGAATTTCATTGAAACGCGCCGGCTCTTCGAGATTCACCGCATGGCCCGTGCGCGGCATCACGACCAATCCGGCGGTCGCGATCGCGCGTTTCATCATCAGCGACGGTTCGAGGCACTGCTCGTCCTCGTCGCCGGTCATCAGCAGCATTGGCACGTCGAGCGCGCGCAGCGCGGCGGTCAAATCGTAAAGCGACGGCCGGCGCATCTGGACGCCGCGCAGGGTCAAGGCCGAACCAAGCGGGGAGTGATCGGCAAGCTGGGCGCGGAACTCGTCCCATCCCCGCGGATCCTTATTGAGCAATTGCATGCGCGCGGGACCGAGCGCGTAGGCGCGCGCCGCGTCCGCCATCGGCATGGTCTCGAAGCGCCGCGCGGCGGCTTCCGATTCGCGCAGGAACTGTTGGTGAAATTCGGGCGCCGCGCCGTAACCACATCCGACGATCACCAGCGCGCTCGCGCGACGGGGATAGGCAAGGCCAAAATGCAGCGTGGCGAACGCGCCCATCGAAACGCCGACGATATGCGCGCGTTCCAGGCCGAGGCCGTCGAGCACGGCAAGCAGGTCGTCGCGCGCCTGCGCCTGGGAATAGCTGGCGGGGTTGTCTGGCACGTCGGAGGGCGGATAGCCGCGGGCGTTAAAGGCGATACAGCGGAAACGCCGTCCGAAAAAGCGCATCTGAGCTTCATAGCCGCGGCAATCGCCGGCGAACTCATGAACGAACACGATCGGCCGGCCGGAGCCGGTCTCTTCGTAATAAAGCTTTACGCCGTCTTTGGCGGCAACGTGCGGCATCGCGACGACCTCCGGCAAACGATTGGCGGCGGATCGTCGCGAAAATTAGCATGACGGCGGCCGCCGTGGCGACCGCGCCAATCAAGCCGCGGATAACCGTGATGTGCACAACGAGTCCGTCGGCGGCGCAAGCGCTATCGCCGAAACATTGAGCCGCAGCGTCAAATTTAACCGGATCGAACGGTTCGGCACGTGAATATCGTAAAGCTGGCCGCGTCCGGGGATATCGAGCGGGCGCACACGCATATAATAATGACCCGGCTGTATTCCCGAAATCGCATAGCGGCCCTTGAGGTCGGTAACGGCGCTGCCCCATACGCCGCCGAACCAATCGGTGAAAGACAGCTTAAGGCCGCTAACCGGCTGACCCTTCCCATCGCGGACGATGCCGCTGATTCTAACCAGGCCCGCCGCCGCCGCGTCGGCGCTGCCGCGCGCCTCCGATCCGACCAGCGCCGCAAAGATGAAGGCGACGGCGAACGCCATCGCGATTACACCCGGACGCTTCAAGAACTTGGTTCGTTTCATTGTGATTCACACCGAAGCAATTAGCGTACCCCATGCGAGAGATGAACCCAATCAGCTTATTATACTCAAATTTGAGCCAAACTCGCCAACAAAACGGCATCGCAATAACGGCGACAAAATTCTGGCGCTCACCACCTAATTGAGTTATACGGCGCCCAACATCCGTCAAATTAGGCCCATACCACCCTTGCGCACCAGCCGAACGCCAATTTTGCGTAAAAATCCAGTGGGCAATTCGGCGCCGATCATGGCAAAGATAACGTCGTTTTCGAGCTCGATCGGCGCTGACGACTGCCGGTCGGCGGCGCCCGGCGCGGCAGCTGATTGGATCGGTTCGAGCACGACCTTGCCGGGCAAAATCTGTTTCAGCGCCGTCGCCGGCATCACGGTGACGCGGCCGGCGCGTTGCAATTCGCCGACTTTTTCGGCGTTTTCGCGCGAAACGTTGCTCAGCACGGCGGACCGATAGGAATAAAAGACGCGGTTGCCCAAATCCGGCCGGGCCAGCGCCTGAACCACCTCGGAGCCGGAATTGCCCCCGCCGAGAACCAGAATCCGGCGCTCGCGGAATTCATTGGCGTCGATCAAATTGTAGAAAACGCGGTCGGGCGCCTCGCCGGGCAGTCCGAGATGCCGTGGATTGCCGCGCACGCCGATCGCCAGCACCACGGCGCGCGCGCGATAGACGTTGCCGCGCTCGGTGCGAACGAGGAGGCGCTCGCCGCTGGCGGCGATATCGACCACTTCCTCGCGATCCATGATCCGCAGCTTCAAGTTGTCGATGATCCGCTCCCATTCCTCAATCAGCCGCTCGCGGGAGTCATCGCCTTCGAGGAAAAACGAACCATATTCAGCTATGTCAATCGGCGTCGCCTGCACGAACTTGGCGCGCGGATAGGCGCGCAGCGTGCTTGCCGGCGTCATCCGCTCCAGGGTCGCGTAATTCAGGCCCATGCTGGCCGCGGTTGCGGTGGCGCCGAGTCCGGCGGGACCGCAGCCGACAATCAGCACGTCGTATAGGTTCGGATCGGTCGCGCGCGGTATCCGCCGCAATGCCGCCGCGACCGCTTCGATCACCTGCCGCCCCGAGCGCATCGCCAGATTAATCGAGGCGGTGCCGGCCGCTTCGCCAACGATGTAAAGGCGCGGCACGCTGGTCTGAAAGGTATCGTCGAGCGCGGGCACTTCGCGGGTGCGCTGCGGCGCCACTCCGGCGACCGCTTCGGCCTCGGCTGGCGTCTCCGGCAGAATCCGCAGCAGTCCAAAGACGCCCAGCGCGGCGACCGCCAGCCCGATCAATCCCAGCGGCCACGGCCGAATCGTGATCGCGCGCGCGGCCGGAGGGACGCCCGCGCCGCGATGCGCGCGCAGCGCCGGCAACGGGATTGTCCAGACGATTTGCGCCGCCGCGTGCGGCAGGCGCGTCGGCGCCGGCTTGGCGAAATCATTGGACGGAACCGGACCGTGGCGATGGAAAATATGGCAAGCGGCGCATCCCGTGACGCGCCGTTCGCCCGCCTTCACGGCCGGAACCGCCGCGAAGGCGACCGCGGCCACGCCCGGACGGGCGCCGGAGGCCGCCGTGGCGACCGGCCAGGTGTTCGGCTGGTGCGCGTGACATTTGAAACACTGTTCGATTTTGAGCGAAGCGTCATCGTCGGGCGCGACGCTGGCGTCCATCGCGAAATGGCACTGCGCACACGGCGTCCGCAGATGGCCGGGCGAATGGGTGAAGACCGCGTCGATATGCAGCACGTGCGAGGTGAAGGCAAGCGTCGCCGGCGCCGCGCCG
>DAHZDR010000243.1 GCA_027403435.1 Deltaproteobacteria bacterium | reverse complement strand
AAAATTGGCGAAAAGCGTGTAACGTGTAATTTTTGCAAGCCGACGTACCGACTCAAGCGGCCCCGCCGCATGGCGATCCGGCCTGCGCGACATCCGGCGCCCCGGACCTGCCAGAGGCGCCCGTCGCGGCCCGGCGGCGTCCCACGCGCGCCGGAGACGCCCGGATCGCCCAACCCGTTCCCGGCCATGCCAAAGACGCCCGGCTGGCGTCCAGAGGCGCCCGGCGGCGTCCCGCGCGGGCGCGCCCGCGCCGATCGGGCGGCCGAACCCGGTCAGGCGGCCGCGATCAGGTCGCGCCCGGCCGCCGCGATAAACTCGAGCAGGCCGCGCTGGTCTTGCGTCCGATGGAGCAGGATGAGCCGGCTCACGCCGAGATCGGCGAAGCGCTTGACCGCGTCGCGATCGATCCGGCCGCGCGGCGCGACGCTGATTTCGAGGTCGCCGAACGGCCGCCGATGTTGTTCGCAGGCCGCCTTCAGGCCGCCGACGCATGCGGCCGTCGCCGCGTGGTCGAGCGCGAAACCGAACCATCCTTTGGCCAGCCGCGCGGCGCGATCGTAGGCCTGCGGAGTATGGCCGCCGAAGACGACTTCGGGATGCGGCCGCTGCACCGGCCGCGGCATCGCGTTGACGCCGCCGAAGGCGACGTAACGGCCGCGGAATTCCGGACGCTCCATCGACCACAGCGCGATCATCGCGGCGAGGAACTCTTCGCTGCGCGGCCCCTTATGATCGAAGGGCGCGCCGATCGCGGCGAATTCCGGCTGGAGATAGCCGATGCCGATGCCGAAAATCAGCCGGCCGTTCGAGAGCACGTCCACCGACGCCAGCTCCTTGGCGAGCACGACGGGATTGCGCTGGGGCAGGATGATGATGCCGGTGCCGAGCCGGATCGAGGTGGTGTGGGCGGCGACGAAGGCGAGCGCGGCCGCCGAGTCGAGAAACGGCGTGTCGGCGGGCACGGGCGAGGGGGGAGCCTGCGGATCGGGCAGGACGATATGCTCGCCGGTCCAGAGGCTTTCGAAGCCGGCCGCTTCCGCGGCCCTGGCCGCCGCGGCGGCGGTCGCGGGCTTGGCGCAGGGGCCGGTATTGATGCCGAAAAGTCCGAATTTCATGCCCCGACAGATAGCACTTCCGGCGCTTGCCCGGCCAGCCGCGGCGCTCGTGTTCCCGCGCTGGCGATCGGTGGACTATCGGTGAAAAATCTGGCTGGAGATTGATCCTTCACAGATGGTTGTAAAGTTGGAGTTCCCACATGGCGAGTCCCATGTTACCGGCTAACGCCTGACCAGCTTCAACCAACTGCTCGTATTCCGCCATTGCGTCAAGGTGAGTCCAGAGAATGTTCAGACCGAGACGTTGAATTATGGCGCTATCAAACCGGGGCCTGACTGACAAGGCGTGGCCGCAAGCAGTCATTCTCGGGCTTGACCCGAGAATCCATCGGTCCGTCGGCGTGGTCGTCGGCGTGGATGCCCGGGTCAAGCCCGGGCATGACTGAATGCGCCCGGGTCAAACCGGGGCATGACTGAATGCGCCCGGGTCAAACCGGGGCCTGACTGACAAGGCGTGGCCCGACTTCGCGGACTCCGTTCAGAATGACAAGTGCGGCTGGCGCGAGGCGTACCCGGCGTTTGCGGCGCGGCCGGGATGGCGTCGGGCGTGCGGTCAGGGGATGGTTGGGGTGGGCGGATGCGGGCGAATCACCAGAACCGGGCATTCGGCGCCGCGAATCACCTGTTCGGCGACGCTGCCGAGCGCGAGATGCCGGAGGCCGCCGTGGCCGTGGGTGGCGATGACGATCAGATCGACGCCAAGCCGCGTGGCTTCGCGCACAATATCGTTGTCCGGCAATCCGCTTTTAATCACGATCTCGTATTTGAGCGCGCTTGACGGGGTCTGTTTAATGAGCTGTTCAATCCGCGCCCGCGCGTTCTGCTCCCAGCGGGGATTTTTCTCGATCGGCAGCGGCACGTCCATGTCCGCGAAGGGGATGCGCGCGATATGCAGGACCCGCAGCGTGGCGTCGCTTTCGCGGGCGAGCGCGACGGCGATGCCGAGGACGGCGCCTTGATGCTCGTCGAAGTCCATCGCGCACAAAATATTCTTATAGCCCAGCATTCAATTTCTCCGCCGTAATCCCCGTTCAGATCATCGAAAGCGCTTCGCCGGTCGCTTCTTCGACGGCGGCCTTGTCAATCGCATACTTGTACAGCGCGTCGGCGTATTCGGCGTCGTCATAGGTGTAATGGCGTTCCGCGTCTTCGAGCAAGACAATATTGGAAAGTCCGGCTTCGTAACGTTTTTCCGCCAGATCCAGTTCGACGCGCGAGGCGGCCAGCGCCTTTTGCGCGCGTTCGATCCGCTCCACCGACGCCTGCCAGTTGAGGTAGGCGACGTTGACCTGGAGGATGACGCGCTGGCGCAGGTCTTCGATGCCTTCCTCGATCGCGTGGCGCTGGTAGCGCGCCTCGGCGACCTGGTCGGTGGTGAGGAAGCTGTTGAAGATAGGCCAAGTGACGACCAGGCCGACATCGAAATTGTTGACCGCGGGCAGGCCCGTGCCCATCGCCACATACCCGGCGACGGCGTTGACGGTGGGCAGATAGTCGCTCTTGAACTCGGTGATCTGGGCGCCCATCGCGCGGGCCTGGTCCTGCAGCGCCTTGAGGTCCGGCCGGGTGGTGAAGGCGGTGCGCAGCAGGGGCTCCAGCTTCTGCTTGACCGGATTGTAGGTGAGCACGTCGGCCAGGGTGTACACCGGCGCGCTTTCGCTCAGACCCATCGCGTTGTCGAGGGCGACTTTCGCGTCGGCATAGTCATTGCGGGCGTCCACCAGGCGCAGTTGGGCGCGCTCGACTTCCGCCTTGGTGACATAGACATCAAGGTCGGGCCTGAGGCCGGCGTGCGCCTTGACCGTTGCTTCGTGCAGATGGTAGCTGCGCTGCTCGACGGCTTTTTCATAGACGCGGATCAACTGCTTCGCCTGCAATACGGCGAAATAGCGTTGCGAGACTTCGAAAATCAATTGCAATTCGGTCATCTGCTGGGTCGCCGCGGTGGCCGCCGCCTCGAAGCGGCGCTGGGTGACGAAGCCGTGGCGGCGGCCGAAGTCGAACAGGAACTGCGAGGCTCCCAGGCCGCCCAGGTAGTTGTTGCTGGTGTTCCAGCTTTGCGAGAAATCGTTGGACGGCAGAGTGTGATTACGGCCGGTCATGCGCGGGTACATGTTTAGCGTATCATAGTAACTGGTGTTGCCGATGCCGTTGTCGGTAGTGCGCAGATAATCGGCGGAACCGTATAGCTGCGGACCGAGATAGGAACGCGCCTGGCCGACCCGTTCGGCGGCGGCGTTGGTGGTTTGCGCCGCCTCCTGGAGCCGCGGATGGTAGCCGATCGCGATTTGAATCGCCCGCTGGAGCGTCAGTTCGCTGCCGGGCGGAATCGGTTCGGGCGCGGCCATCGGGGGCTGGCCGGCGGGCACGATCGTCCGCATCGCGGCGCCTGCGGCGGCGGCGGCCGCCGGCGCGCCGAGCGCGGCGGGCGCGCCGGAGACGGAGAGGCCGGGGGCGGTCTGTCCGATTTGGCCGACT
>DAHZDR010000242.1 GCA_027403435.1 Deltaproteobacteria bacterium | reverse complement strand
GCATGCGCGGCCCCGGCGATCGCGAAATCGCCCATCTGACGGAGGCCTGCCGGCGAATTCGCGCCGACCATCCGGAACTCGAACTATGTCTCTCGATGGGCCTGCTCGAACGCGCACAGGCCGAGCGGCTCAAGGAGGCCGGCGCCGGATGGATCAACCACAATCTCAACACCAGCCGCCGCTTCTATCCTGAAATCTGCGCGACGCATACCTGGGACGATCGCGTGCGCACGATCGAAAACGTGCGCGCGGCGGGGCTCTCGGTATGCTCGGGCGGGATTATCGGCATGGGCGAGAACGACGAAGATATCGTCGATCTGGCCTACGCGACGCGCCGCCTGCGCGCCGATTCCGTGCCCGTCAACTTTCTCCATCCGATCGCGGGCACGCCGCTCGAACATGCGGAGCGTCTCACGCCCGAGCGCTGTCTGAAAGCGGCCTGCCTGTTCCGCCTGCTCAATCCGCGCAGCGAAGTGCGCGCGGCGGGCGGCCGCGAACTGAATTTGGGCGCGCGCCAGGCGGAAATTTTCAACGCGGTCAATTCGATCTTCGTCAACGGCTATCTGACGACCTCGGGATGGGAATACGACCGCACGCGCGAACTGATCGAGCGCGCGGGCTTCGAGGTCGAGCCGCCGGCCAACTGAGCGCCGGGGCGAAAACCCTGTACGGCGGCCCGGCAATTTGGCTAATCTCGCGGTCATGGCGCACGAAGCTTTCGATCGCTCGCGAGCGGCCGCGCTCGCCCGTCAGGTGGGAGCCGATTTCGGAGCCGCGCTCACGGTGGCGCTGGCCTATATCGGCGATCGTCTGGGTCTGTTCAGGCTGCTGGCGGACGGCGAGCCGCTGACTCCGGCGCAAATTGCCGGGCGCGCCGGACTCAGCGAACGCTACGTCCGAGAATGGGCCTCGACCATGGCGGCGGCCGGCTATCTCGACTATCGCCCCGCCGACGCGACCTTCCGGATGTCGCGTGAGCAGGCGATGGTGCTGGCGCGCGAGGACAACACCTTCTTCACCGGCGGCGCCTTCCAGTACGCGGTCGCCTGCTACCGCCAGATCGGCAAACTGACCGACGCCTTTCGCAACGGCGGCGGCGTGCCGTTCACCGATTTCGGCCCGGAGATCGTCGAGGCGATCGAACGGCTCTTCCATGCCGGTTACGAGGCGTGGGTCGCCGATCAATGGATTCCCGCCGTGCCCAATCTCAAGGCGCGACTGGACGCGGGCGCCGACGTCGCCGAAGTCGGATGCGGCGCCGGCCAATGTATCGTGCCGGTCGCCGCGGCCTTTCCCAATTCGCGCTTCACCGGCTATGACGTTGACGCCGCCTCGATCGCGCGGGCGCGGGCGAAAGCCGCGAACGCCGGAGTCGGCGATCGGCTCGTGCTGGAGCGGATGCCCGCGGAGAATATTCCCGCTGCCGACCGTTTCGACCTGGTGATGGCCTTCAATTGTATCCACGACATGGCGAATCCGCGCGGCGCGCTCGCCGGAATCCGGCGCGCGCTCAAGCCGGGCGGCCTCCTGATGTGGTCGGAGGCCGACGCCTCGGATCGGCTCGAAGAAAATCTCACGCCCAGCGGCCGCACCATGTACGGCGCCAGCACGATGCATTGCATGACGGTGTCGCTGGCGCAGGGCGGCGAGGGTCTGGGCGCGGTGATCGGCGAGGGGCTCGCGCGCGAACTGGCGCGTGAGGCGGGCTTCGCCGGCTTCGAACGGCTGCCCGTGAAAAACCCGTTCCATCAGGTGTTTGTCGCGCGCAAATAGCGGCGATTCTTCAGGTCGATTCTTCAGATCGATCGCCAGACGCCGGAGCGCCTGCTCGAAGACGCGCGGATTTCCGGCGCGGCGCCGGAAATCGCCAGCGGCGAGAAAAAATCCGGCGCGGGCCTGTTCTTTCGCCAGCCGCCGATCCATACTGCGCCTCGCGAACCGGATTCGCTCCAACAAAGCATGAAAAAGGCATTAATCGTCGGCGGCACGGGCCCCACGGGACCGTTCCTGGTTCAGGGATTGCGCGAACGCGGCTATGCGGTTGCGATACTTCATCGTGGGAGCCACGAGATTCCCGAAATCCCACCCGAGGTCGAGCATCTTCACGCCGATCCGCATTTCCGCGAGACGCTCGACGACGCGCTGGCCGGGCGGACGTTCGACGTCGCGATCGCGACCTACGGCCGGATTCGCCACGTTGCCGAAGCGTTGGCCGGCAAGGCCGGCCAGTTTATCGCGATCGGCGGCGTGCCGAGTTATCGCGGATATTTTGACCCCGGCGCGAATTTCCCGAACGGCCTGCCCATCCCCGTACCCGAGACCGCGCCGACCGTGGCTTCGGAAGCCGAGCATCGTTTCGCCTACCTGATCGCGAGCGCGGAGCGGGCGGTGCTGGCGGCGCATCCGCGGGGCGCGGTTTATCGTTATCCCTACGTGTACGGTCCGTATCAGCTAGTGCCGCGCGAATGGTGCGTGATGCGCCGCGCGCTCGATCGCCGTCCGTTTATAATTCTGGGCGACGGCGGCTCCGGCCTGATGACTCACGGCTATGCCGGCAACCTGGCGCACGCCGTGTTGCTGGCGGTTGATCGGCCAGACGCGGCGGCGGGCCAAATCTATAATTGCGGCGACGATACCCAGTACACGGTCCGGCAGGTGGTCGAGATCATCGCCGACGAAATGAATCATCGGTTCGAAATAGTCAGTCTGCCCGCCGAGGCCGCTTATCCGGCGCGCGGACTCACGATCGAAGCGACGCCGCATCACAAGCTGATGGACCTGCACAA
>DAHZDR010000231.1 GCA_027403435.1 Deltaproteobacteria bacterium | reverse complement strand
TCCGGCCGCGGGCAATTGTCGCGCGGTCAGCGCCGCCACGCGAACCATCGCGCGAGCATCCGGCGGATACGCGGTGTAAGGCGGGCGCGATTGTACTGGTCGGCGAGCTTGCGGAACGCCTCGGCCACGGTCGGATAGGGGTGGATGACCTCGGCGAGGGCGCCGAGCGGAACGCGGCGCGCGATCGCGAGCGTCAGTTCGGAGATCATCTCGCCGGCATGCGGCGCGACGATCGTGGCGCCCAGGATGCGGCCGCCGCGCCGCGCGAGGTGAATTTTGACGAAGCCCTCGGCGCGGCCGTCGAGCACGGCGCGATCGACGCCGCTCAGCGGCTGGATCAGGGTGTGGATTTCAGTCCGGCGCGCTTGCGCCGCGGCCGCCGGCAGGCCGACGTGGGCGAGCTCGGGATCGGTGTAAACGCACGCGGGGATGGCGAGCGCGCTCAACCGGGCGCGTCCGAAAAACAGCGCGTTGCGAACTACGATGCGCGCCATCGCGTCCGCCATGTGCGTGAAGCGCAACGGCGAGCAGACGTCGCCGGCCGCATAGACGCGCCGATTCGTGGTGCGCAGGAAATCATTGACGATAATGCCGGCGGCGGGGTCGCTGGCGACTCCGGCGGCGTCGAGGGCGAGGCCGTCGAGGCTGGGCGCGCGGCCGGCGGCGGCCAGAATTTCGTCGGCGACGATGGTTTCGGGCGCGTCCGCGCCGGCGCGCCTGACGATCAGGGTTTTGCCGGCGGCGCCGGCGGCGACCGACGCGATCGCGCATCCGGCGATAATGCGCACGCCTTCGGCGGCGAGCGTTTGTTCAATAATGGCGGCGGCGTCGGGATCCTCATGGCCGAGGATGCGCGGCGCCGCTTAGAGGATCGTGACCGCCGCGCCGAACCGGCAAAACGCCTGCGCCAGTTCGCATCCGATCGGTCCGCCGCCGATAATCGCGAGCTTCCGTGGCCTCGTGACGAGTCCGAACACGGATTCGCTGGTCAGGTGGCCGGCGGCCTCGAGCCCCGGCAGCGGCGGCGCCACGGGATGGCTGCCAGTGGCGATTACGGCGCGCCGGAAGCGCAGAATCGCGTCGCCGACCGCGATTGCGTCGGGCGCGACGAAACGCCCCGCGCCAAAAAAGATGTCCACGCCGAGGGCCTGGAAGCGCCGCGCCGAATCGTTTTCGCTGAGCTGGGCGCGCGCCGCGCGCAGCCGCGCCATCACGGCGGCGAAATCGACCTCGCGCGGCGGGCGGCGCACGCCCAATTGGGGCGCGTCCGCCGTCGCGGCGGCGCGGGCCGCGGCAAGCATCGCCTTGGACGGCACG
Organism: Deltaproteobacteria bacterium; assembly: GCA_027403435.1. Taxonomy (GTDB): domain Bacteria; phylum Desulfobacterota; class Binatia; order Binatales; family Binataceae; genus JADMIL01. The sequence continues at coordinate 6,210 of DAHZDR010000231.1, read as the reverse complement.
CAGCCGAAATTGAGGCAATCGCCGCCCATCAGGCGGCGTTCGATCAGGGCCACCCTGGCGCCGAGTCCGGCGGCGCCGGCGGCGGTGACGAGTCCCGCTGTGCCGGCGCCGATCACAACCAGGTTGTAGCGGCTGGCGGGTTTGGGATTGCGCCAATCCGCCGGATGAACGTTTGCGGCCAAACGGAGATTGTGCGCGTCGGCGGGCGGCGGCGCGAAGCCGGCTTCCGGGGGCATCCTATGGCTCCGCCGGGCAGGTGCGGATCGCGGCCGCCAAAAGCGCGCGGAAACCGGCGGCGCGGTCGATGGTTGCGGATAGGGACGGCACGGGCGACGCTTATAATAACCTTCGCGATGTTGTAAATCTTAAAATATGTCTGTGCATGAGCATCATCGGCGCGCCGCCAGCCGCCATCTGAAGATGGCGGTAATCACCGCGAGCGACACGCGCGCCGCCGCCGATGACGAGAGCGGCCGGCTGATTCGGGAATTGCTGGAAGCGGCGGGCCATCAGGTGGCGCATTATGCGGTCGTGCCCGACGAACCGGAACGAATCGCGCGGGCGGTGAGCTTGGCGCTGACCGCGTGCGACGGCGCGATCGTCAACGGCGGCACCGGAATCGCGCCGCGCGACCGGACGATCGAGGCGCTCCGGCCGATGCTCGATCGGGAGATCGAGGGCTTTGGCGAGCTGTTCCGGATGCTCTCGTATCAGGAGATCGGGGCGGCGGCGATGCTCAGCCGGGCGATCGCGGGAATCGCCGGCGGACGGTTGATCGCGGCGCTGCCGGGGTCGCCCGCCGGATGCCGGCTGGCGATGGAAAAGCTGCTGCTGCCGGAACTCGGCCATATTGTGCATCTGCTGGGATTGGGCGTCTGAAAACGCGATGAATCGATTGACGATCAAACTTTTCGCGACGCTGCGCGAACGGGCGCGGACCAGCGAACTGGAGCGTGAATTTGCGCCGGGCGCGACGGTCGGCGAAATCTGGGCGCGGCTGCTGGCGGAATTTCCCGCCTTGGGCGGCCATCATGACGGCGTCGCCTACGCCGTGAATCAGGAATACGTCGCCGCGGACTATCGGCCGCGGGATCGGGATGAAGTGGCGTTCATTCCGCCGGTGAGCGGCGGCGCCGCGGCGCCGTGGGTGGGGCCGATTTCAATCGGGCGTGAGGCGATCGAGGTGAGCGCGCTGGAGGCGGCGGTCGCCGATCCGTCGGCGGGCGCGACCGTCACATTCGCCGGAATGACGCGCAATGGCAACGCCGGCCGCGGCGTGATCCGGCTCGAATACGAGGCCTACGAGGCGATGGCGCTGAGCGAGATGCGCAAGCTGGCGCATGAGGCCGGCCGCAAGCACGAAATCGTGCGGATCGCGATTCAGCATCGGATTGGCGTGGTGGAAATCGGCGAGATTTCGGTGGCGATCGCGGTTTCGGCGGCGCATCGCGCGGAAGCCTTCGCCGCCTGCCGCTTCGCGATCGATCGGCTGAAGGAGATCGTGCCAATCTGGAAGAAGGAATATTTCGCGGGCGGCGAAATCTGGGTCGGATGCCAAACCTCGCATCCGCCGCATGCGCGCGCCTGACGCGGCGGAGCAGGCTCCGCGGGTCGATTCGGCGCGGCCGCGCCGTGCCGAATCGGGCCGAGCGGGCCGTTGACGCGATATTGACCGGGATTGACCGAGCGGCCAGTATCGTTTAACAGAGTTTCCATCAATGTTGCCCAGCAAAACCACGGTTGAAAAAATTATTCTGGCGGAGCCGCGCGGCTTTTGCGCGGGAGTCGATCGCGCGGTCGAGGCGGTGCGCGGCGCGTTGCGCGAGTATGGCCGTCCGCTTTATGTGCGCCATCAGATTGTGCATAACCGCTTCGTGCTCGAAGCGCTCGAGCGCGAGGGCGCGATTTTCGTCGAGAGCCTGGACGAGGTTCCGGAGGGCCAGCGCGTGATCTTCAGCGCGCACGGCGTCGCGCCGAGCGAGTGGGAGCGGGCGGCCGGACGCAAACTCAGGGTGATCGACGCCACCTGTCCGCTGGTGACGAAAGTTCATTTGGAAGTCGAGCGTTACGACGCCGAAGGCATGACCGTGGTGCTGATCGGCCACGCCGGCCATGAAGAGGTCAAGGGCACGCTGGGCGTCGCGCCGGGGCGGATGCTGCTGGTGGGCACGGTCGAAGAGGCCGAGACGGTCGAAGTTCCCGACCCGAAGGCGGTCGCGGCGGTGACGCAGACGACGCTGAGCGTGGACGACACGCGCGACATCATGCTGACCCTCAAGCGGCGGTTTCCGGCATTGGTGACGCCCAAGACCGACGACATCTGTTACGCCACGCAGAATCGGCAAAACGCGGTCAAGGAACTGGTGGACGTGAGCGACGTGGTGCTGGTGGTCGGATCGCGCCAGAGTTCGAATGCGAATCGGATGGTGGAAGTGGCGCGGATGCGCGGGGGACGCGCCTATCTGGTCGATTCGCTGGCGGACGTCGAGCCGGAGATGGTCGCGGGCGCAAAGGCGCTCGGGCTGACGGCCAGCGCGTCGTCGCCGGAGTGGCTGGTGGAAGAGATAGTCGGCGCGTTTTCCGAGCGCGGCGCGGCGGTCGAGTTGATGAAGATCAAAGAGGAACGGATTCACTTTCCGCTGCCCAAGCCCGCCGACGCTTGACGGTCGCAGCCTAATCGCGGTCGCGCGGCGCGAGCCGATCCATAGGGCGCGGTTCGCCTGAAGGATGGGCGCCGCTGGCGGCTCGAGGCAACGGCGGGACGGCTATATCGCGGTCGAAGGCCCGAGAGGCGTGCAGCATTTCTTGCCCCGCAAGCGCTAAGCCGGGCCATTTTGTCCTAGCGGTCAAGACCGCCCGTCCGCGGCGGCCGTCAGCCGGCGCGCGCGGCGCACTGGCGCTCGATTTCGCGCGCCAGTTTCAAATCCTTTTCGGTCACGCCGCCGGCGCTATGGGTCGAGCAGGTGAACCGCACGCGCGTATAGCTGACGTGAATATCGGGATGGTGGTCGGCGGCTTCGGCCGCTTCCGCGATCCGGCCGATGCAGCGGATGCCGTCCATGAACTCCTTGAAGCGGAACAGCTTGGAGATCGCGCCCTCGCGATATTCCCATCCGGGCAACGATGCCAGTTCCGTGGCGATTTGATCGGCCGTCAGCGTCGCCATTGCGTTAACCTCCGGCGCGCTTGTCGCGCGCCCGATCAATATATTAGACCAGATGGCTGAATCCGCTCCATCGCGAGCGCTTGGCCCAGACCGCAAGGAATCGTGGAAAAAATCGACGCCCGTAAACTAATCCGCATGGCGCCCGAAGAAATGGCGCAATTTCTCGAGAGCGTGATGAACGCCGCGCTGGCGACGCTCGATCGCGACGGCTACCCCCATCTGGTGGCGATGTCCTTCGCGCGGGACGCCAACGGCGATATAATCATGACCAGTTTCGGCAAGGCGCAGAAGGTGTTGAACCTCCAGCGCGACCCGCGCGCGGCGGTGATGGTCGAGCGGGGGCTGGCGTACGATAAATTACAGGGCGTGATGATTCGCGGCCGGGCGGAGATTGTCGAGGGCGCCGACGCGGTGCTGGCCGCGATGCGTCAGGTGATGCGCAAGCAGGCGCGCCTGGCGGGCCGGAGCGACCTCGCGGAGGGCGGGGAAATATCGGAGAGTTACCGGCGGCAGGCCGCCAAGCGCGTGGTGATTCGGATTCGTCCGGAAAAATGGGCGAGCTGGGACCACGCGAAGATCGCCGCGGCCGCCCGCGCGCGCATGGAGTGAAGAAAGATGGCGAACAAATACGTTACCGAGGCAGCGCGGCAGCAGATCGGCAAGGCGGGCGAAGCGCGCACGGTCGAGGTCGAGCGCGGCGCGATTCGCCGCTTCGCCGAGGCGATTGGCGACGCCAATCCGCTGTTCAATAGCGAAGCCGAGGCGCGCCATACGCGGTTCGGCGGCATGATTGCGCCGCCCACGTTCTGCCGTTCGCTGTCGGCCGCGATTCCCGACGTCAAACTCGACATGGGCGAAAGTTTCCGCGGCCTCGACGGCGGTTCGGACTGGGAATATTTCGAACCGATCCGGCCGGGCGATCGAATCACCGTGCAGAGCAAAATCGCGGACCTGCGCGAAAGTTCGGGCCGGCTTGGGCCGATGGTGTTTATCACGACCGAGACCAGCTACACGAATCAGTTTGGCCGGCTCTGCGCGTTGCAGCGCTCGACCGCGATCCGCTACTGAGACGGCGGCCGACTGGTTAAACTCGACGAACGAACCGCTTCCGCGGAATCCCGGGAGTAATCGCGATGGCGCACAAGCAGACTTATTTCGAAGACGTCGAGGTCGGCCAGGAAATTCCGCCGCTCGAAAAGAATCCGACCACGCAGCAACTGGTGAAATACGCCGGCGCTTCCGGCGACTTCTATCAGATTCATTACGACAAGGATTTCGCGATCAAGAACAATCTGCCCGGCGTAATCCTGCATGGCGCGCTCAAAAACGCCTTCCTCGGCCAGCTCATGACCGATTTCGCCGGCGAGCACGGATGGCTGCGCAAGCTTTCCGTGCAGTATCGCGGCATGGACCAGCCCGGATCGAAGGTCGTATGCAAGGGCAAGATCGCCAAAAAATACTCCGAGAACGGCCATAATCTGGTGGACTGCGAAATCTGGCTCGAAAACGCCAAGGGCGAGAAAACCACGCTCGGCAGCGCCTGCGTGATGCTGCCGTCGCGCCATCCGGCGAGCTGACTGTGGCGGAGGAAAGGCTCCGCGATGAAGCGGCACTATCCAACCGCTTCGATTGAAGCGGCCGATCTGCTCGAGCGGCGCGTCGAACCGCATTACGCCAAAACCCTGACGCGGCTGCTGGCGGCGCACGCGGTCGCCGAAAAGCTGACCGCGATCGGCTATCAGCGGGCGCTCGCGGCGATCGACGATCCGGCGCTGGCCCCGACGATCAAGAAAAATCTCGCCGAGGAAAAAAAACACGCCCGGATGGTTTACCGCCTGCTCGAGGAACTCGGGATGAACGAGGCGCAGGCGGACCGCTCGATGGTGAAGGCGGCGAAATCGCCGTCGTTCGCGGCGCCGCGCCGCTTTGCCGAAGACCCCGCCAACCCGCTCGGCCTGCTGATGGCGTCGCTCAGCCTTGACGTGACCGGGCTTCTGATGATCGGCGTCAACTACCGCGAATCGAGTTACGCGCCGCACGCGCGCGCCGCGGAAATCATCCTGGACGAAGAGGAAGATCACGACCAGTTCGCCGCCGCCGCCCTGCGCGACGCGGCCGAAGGTTTCGGCGCCGAGCGGGTCAACGCGGCGCTGCGCGAATGGCTGCCGATGGCGGCGAATTTCTTCGGTCCCGCGGGCAGCGGCTTCACCTTCGACTGCCTTCGCTACGGCCTCAAGGCGCGCGACAACGGCGAGCTTGCGGAACTCTATCTCACGATGATCGGCCGGCGCGTCGCGCAGGCCGGGCTGATCATGCCGGAGTTGACGCGCCGTTATCCGTACGCGCTCGCCTGAGCGCGGCGCTCCGCATGCGGCCGCGGCGCGCATTGCCATCCGGGAACGATCGTCGCCATGACGGCAAAGGCGGATTCGAGCGTCCGCGGCGCTCCGCTCAGAATCGGCGTCTCGGCCTGTCTGCTGGGCCAGGCGGTGCGCTTCGACGGCGGCCATAAGCGCAACGATTTCCTGACCGAAGTCTTTGGCCGTTTCGTCGAATTCGTGCCGGTTTGTCCGGAATTCGAGCTGGGCCTGGGCGTGCCGCGCGAATCGATCCGGCTGGTTCGCGACGGCGAAGAGATTCGGCTGGTCGGCAACCGGAGCGGCGCGGACCATACCGCGGCGATGCGCCAGTTCGCCGCGCGGCGCGCCGCCGCGCTCGCGCGCGAAGAGCTTTCGGGCTACGTGCTCAAAAAAGATTCGCCAAGTTGCGGAATGATGCGGGTGCGCGTCCACGGCGCCAACGGGCGGCCCGTGCGCGACGGCCGCGGACTCTTCGCCCAGGCGCTGATGGCGCGTTATCCGCATCTGCCGGTGGAGGAGGAAGGCCGCCTCAACGATCCGCGTCTGCGCGAAAATTTTATCGAGCGGGTGTTCGCCTATCGCCGCTTGCGCGACTTTTTCGCGTCGCGATGGAGCGCCGGCGGGCTGGCCGCGTTCCACGCCGCGCATCAGCTGCAACTGCTGGCCCATGCGCCGCGCGCATGC
>DAHZDR010000221.1 GCA_027403435.1 Deltaproteobacteria bacterium | reverse complement strand
CGTCAGCAGCGCGGTTTCGACGCCGCCGTAAAGATTTCCGCTATGGACGTGCAGTATGCGCAAAGGAGATTCCATCGCCGCGCTCAGGCGGGCCGGCGGTGTCGAATTGAGGGCGCCGGCGGCGCGTTCGTAAAGCGGCATCAGTTCCGCCGCGAGCCGCGTCCGCGTGAAGCGCCGGGCGGCGGCCGCGGCGGCGTTGGCGCCCAGGCGCAGGCGCAATTCGCGGTCGGCCGCCAGCCGCGCGATCGTCTCCGCGAGTCCGGCGGCGTCGCCCGGCCGATGGCTCAGCGCCTCGGCGCCATCAATGAAAAGTTCGGTCGCGCCGCCCGCCGCGCTGGCGACGACCGCCCGTCCGCAAGCCATCGCCTCGGCGATTACCAGGCCGAACGGTTCCGGCGCGGTGCTGGCGTGGACGACGATATCGAGCGCGCGCAGGGCGGCGGGAGCGTCGGCGAGGAAGCCGGTGAAACCGACGCGATCGCCCAGTCCGAGCGAACTGGCGAATTCGCGCAAATCGTCGAGCGCGTGCTGGCTGCCGACGGTCTCGTAAAGCGGTCCGCCGATCACGTAGCCGCGCACTGGCGATGCGGCTGGCAGCGCGGCCAGCGCGCGCAGGAACGTGCGATGGCCCTTCCAGCGCGCGAGCGTGGCGACCAGGCCGGCGCGCACGCCGCCTGCGCCGAGCGGCGCCATCCCGGCCAGCCGGTCGAGGTCGAGTCGTGGACCGGCGGGCGTGAAGCGTTGCAGGTCGATCGCGTTATGGATCGTGAAGATCCGGCCGCAACCGCCGAACGCGGCGCGCGCGTCGTCCGCGACGCTCATCGAGTTGGCGATAATCGCCCAAGCGCGGCGCACCTGCGCGCGCAACAGCCACGACATCATTGGGCGCGCCCGCACATAGTCGTGCAGATGCCAGATGACGGGCGTGGCGCGCGGCGCGGCCCATGCGCCCAGCACATGCATTTTGAAGACGTTGGTATGAATCACGTTTGGCGCGCTTTGGGCGATCGCGCGGCCGAGCGCGCGGGCATAACCGGCGGTCGCCGGCGCGGCGGCGGCGAGCCGGGCGGCGATCGCCAGCGTGTGGGCGTGATTGCCGGCCGGGCCGCCGGCGCCGGCGTCGCCGATCGCCGCGAGCGGCCGCGGAAAATGGCTTACCGAGACGGCCACGTTCATTGCTTGCGCTTCGCGAATCAGGTCGCCGTCGGCCGCCGCGATCAATTCGAGCCGCCATTGCGGCCGCGCCGCCGCCACGCTCGCCATCAGGTCGAGCAGCGCGCGTTCGGCGCCGCCGGAATTCGCGGCGGGGCTAAGGAACAGCAGTTTCATCGGCGGCGCCGCCCGGGTTGGCGTCGTCCGGACGGGCGGCGGCGGGCGCGCCAGCGTCCGGATCGGCGGCCGTGGCGCGCGCGGCGGCGGCGGTATGTTTTTGAAAATCGCGGTAGGCCTGGCGCATTCCGGCGTTGTCCGGATCGAGCGCGAGCGCGCGCGCGTAATCGCGATCGGCGTCGCCGTAGTCGAATGCGGATTGTTCGGCCTGCGCGAGTTTGAAAAAAGCGATCGCGGATTGCGGATTGAGCCGCGTGGCGCGCTGATAGGCGAGCGTCGCCCGATCGAATTTTCCTTCGTTCATATAGAAATCGCCGAGCCGCACGGTCGGATCGAAAGTCGGATCGTTGAGTTCGGCGTCATTCATCGCCTGTTCCGCCGTGGCCGTGTCGCCGGCCTGCTGGGCGACGTCGGCCAGCGCGTAATCGAGTGCGACGGGATCGGCGCCGGCGGCAATGGCGTTGCGCACCAACGCGCGCGCCCCCGCGACGTTGCGTTCGGGCGTCATCACCGCCTCGAGCATTGCGCGGTACGGCGTCGTCGCCGACGGATCGATGGCAATCGCCTTGCGCAGTTCGGCGGCGGCCTTGCGATAGTCTTTGGCCCCGGCGAAATTGCGTCCGGCCTCGATCAAGTCGCGCTGGCGATGGTCCTGGTCCGGCGCGGTGCGGGCGGCCTGAACGGCGAGCCGGCCGGCTTCGGCGTAACGCCCGAGCGCGCCGTAAAACTGCGCCAACGCGGGCACGGCGCCGCCGTAACCGTTGGCAATCGCCTCCTGGTAGCCGGACGAGATGGCCCGCTGTTCGTCGGGCAGCAGCCACGGGATCATCCGCTGGGACAGGTAAAAGTGCGTATCGACCGCGGGCGAATGGGCCACGGAGATCGTGATTTGATCGAGCGCGCGCGGTTTGCGGCCGCTCAGCAACAGGCTGCGCGCATAGAGGTCGCGCGCCAGCGGATCATTGGGGTCGAGCCATACCGCCGCGCGCAATTGCGCTTCGCGCAAGGCCTGCGGCGCCCCCGCGGGCATCAGCGCGGCCAGCGCCAGATGGGCGCCGGCGTTGGCCGGATGGGCCGCGATGATGCGTTCGGCGGCGGCGAAGGTGCGCGGCCGGCCGATATCGTAGGGATAATTCGCCTCCGCCTGGCGCAGCGCCGCGAAGATTAGCGCGGCCGCGCCGAGCGCGATCGCGCCCGAGCCAAGCCAGGTGATTTGGCTGGGGGCGGTGACACCGCGCGGCTGGGCTGGCGCGTTTTCGCCGCGATGGGTCAGCGCGACCCGCACGAGGATCGCAAGCGTCACGGTGAACAGGACAGCGTTGGCTGGCGTATGCAGGCTAAAGTCGAAGATTTCGTGAACTATCACGGCCGCGATTCCACCGCCGAGTCCGGCGAGCAACGGCCAATGGCGATTGCCGATATCGGGCAGAGCGGAGCGCACGCGCATCGCCACCGCGGCGGCGAACCATAAGCCAAGCGCCACGCCGATCGCGCCGGTTTCCGCGAGAAGCTGAATATAGTCGTTTTCCGGCTCGCGGTAGAAAAACTCAATCCAGGGTGGCTGGCGAAAATGCGGAAACAGCTCGGGCCAGCAGCCCATCCCGACGCCAAACAGCGGAAAATGCCGAATCAGTCCGAGCGTGTCGCGCCACGCCATCCGCTTGAATGCGAATTCCCCGGTGACGCCGGAGGCCAGGTCGAAGCGGGCGCTGGCGTCGTTGCGGGCGGCCGGCCCGATCAGAAACAGCATCAGCGCCACCCCGACTCCGAGCGCCGCGATCGCCAGCGGCAGGGCGCGTTGACGGTTGCGCCGCAGCAGGAGCGGCGCGCGATCGGGCGCGCGGCGCAAGCCAACCCATACGGCGGCGGTTATCCCGATCGCCGCCGCCGCCCATACGGTGCGCGAGAGGCTGAGCACCACGCCGGCGCCGATCGCAAAGGCCGCTATCGCGCATTCCATCCGCAGATCCCGGCGCTGGCCGCGGCGGTGGGAGAACAGCGGAAAGATCGCGCCAACCACGGCGAGCGGCAGCGCCATCACGAGAAAATCCGCGAAATGGTCGGGATTGACGAAGGGGCCGCTCGCGCGGACGTTGTTCAATTGCGGCCCGTCCCAGTCGCGCGGCACGAACAGCCATAGAATCCTGCCGTTCCATGAGGCGCGCTCGATGACGCCGAGCAACGCGATCGCGGTGGCGATCGCGAGCACGCCGACGACCATCCGGGCGATGAAGCGGGAATTCGCCTCGCGCTCGCTGCCGGGGTTGCCGGCGGGATAGAGCAGGATGAGAAAGAAGATGGCGCCGCAGGCGAGCCACTCGATCAGGCTCGCCAGGGTGACGGTCGGCGCGATCGAAAGCGCGCGCCAGCGCCATTCGCCGCTGCCGCCGAGCGGTTCGACGCCAAGCCGGTTGAGCGGAACGGGTTTGGCCGCGGCGGCGTTTTCGGGCGCGGCGGCAGCGGCGCGATCCGCCGGCGTGCCGCCGACGGGCGGTAGAATCACGCGGATTACTGGCTGTTTGGTTTGCGGCGTGACGTTCCACGCCGGGCGCAAGGCCTCGTAGGGCGACTTCGCCGGCCATCCGGGGAAGCTGATGGCGTAAAGCCGCCACGTCGCCGGCGAGACGACTTTGAGCATCCCGGGCGGTAGCGGCGCCGTCTGCAGCGCGATCAGCGCGGCGAAGGCGATGGCGGGCGTCGCGAGCGCCTTGAGATCGTCGCGGGCGACGCTGATCCGGGCGGGCGTTGCGCCTTCGCGCCAGACCTGCGCCATCCAGAGGATGATCAGCGCGAAAGCGCCGACTTCGACCGTCGTGTAGGCCCATCGATGGACCGCGCCGAGCGCGAGCGCGGCGAACGCGATCAGCGCCAGCAGGCCTGCGGCGATGATCGCGTCGCCCCAGCGCAAGCTGACCGCGCCGCCCGAGCTAAAGACGTCGCGGTCAGGAAGGCCGCCGAATTGATTGCGTCCGTTCAGACGGGATCGTCTTCGTCGCGCGCGCGATCGGCGCCGTACGCGTAGTAATCTTGATGGTAATAGTAGTGATAGTCATGGCTGCCGAATTTGACTTTGTTGAGCACCACGCCGAGGATTTTGGCGCGGGCGTATTCCAGCCGCGCGCAGGCGGTGCGCACCGGCTGGCGCGGCGTGGCCGCGCCATTGGCGACGATGACGACGCCGTCGGTGAGTTGCGCCAGCACCATCGCGTCGCTGACCGGCAGCACCGGCGCGCAATCGACGACGATATATTCGTAATTTTCGCGCAACTGGCCAATCAATTCCGCCATCCGCGTCGAATTGAGCAGTTCGGTGGGATTCGGCGGCACCGATCCGGAACCGAGGAAATGGAGATGGTCGATTTCGGTCGCGCGAATCGTCTCCTGCGCGTCGCGCGAGCCGGTCAGCACTTCGGTAAGGCCGCGATGGTTATCGACGGCGAGCACGCGATGGCATCGGGCGCGGCGCAAATCGGCGTCGATCAGCAATACGGCGCCGCCCAACTGCGCGAGCATCACGGAGATATTCACGGCGGTGACGGTCTTGCCCTCGCCGCTGGTGGCGCTGGTGACCAAAGTGACCTTGGGCGGACCGCCCGCGCGCGACATCATCAGCGCCGTGCGCAAGTTGCGGTAGGCCTCGCCGACGCGGGAGTAAGAGCCATGCGTGGTGACCAGTTCGCGGCCGGGCGGCAGCACGGCGGGAGCTCCCGCAGCGCCTAAACCCTGCGGCAGTTCGCGGGGCGCGTAGGCGCTCTTGCCGTTGACGCTTGAAAATTCCGGCACCACGCCAAGATTTGGCAGGTGCAGATAGGTTTCGGCGTCTTCCGGATTTTTGAGCGTATTGTCCAGCATCTCGATTACGAAAGCGGCGGCCAGGCCCAAGCCGAGTCCGCTCATCGTCGCGAGCATCAGGTCGAGCGATTTCTTCGGGCTGGTCGGAGCGCCCGGCGCTTCGGCCGAGTTGATTACGGAGACGTTGTTGCTGTTTAGGTCGCCGGAAACCTCGACATCCTTGACTCGCGTGAGAATCGCGTTGTAAAGCGCGCGGTTGGCGTCAACTTCGCGTTGCAGGATCGCGTATTGCGCGGCGGAATCGTTCAGCCTCAGGGTTTCCTGACGCTGGCTGTCCATCTCCGCCTGTAAATCCTTTTCCTTTTCGAGCGCTTCCTGGTATTGCGATTGCAAGGCGGTCACTTTTCGCTGAATCGCGACCGTGACCCGCGCCTGCATTGCGCTGATTTGCGCGTCGAGCTTGGCCAACGGCGGATAGCTTGGCTTGAACTGGCTCGCCAGCGCGGCGCGCTGGGTATAAAGGCCGTCAAGCACCTTGTCGGCGCCCTGAATTTCAGGATCGTCGGCCACCGACGCGAGCGAGTTATAATCGTGCTTGCCGATCAGCGTGACCTGCGATTCGAGTCCGATCCGCGCAACCTGCGCTCTCGTCAGGTCCTTGCTCAGGTCCGACAGCCGATCGAGCACCACCGCGTCCTTGCCATCGAGCGAGATCAGGCCGGGGATGATGCCTTTCAGGCGGCGGTAGTCGTTGAGCGCGGCCTCGGACTTCGCGAGCTGTTCCTTGATCTCAATCAACTTGTTCCGCAGGTAACGCGCGGCGTCTTCGTTTGCCTGGCCATGCATCCGGCTGTCCTGACTCTCGTAGGCGACGACGTGGGCGTTCGCAATTTGGGCAGCCAGGACGGGATCGGACCAGCTAAAGCTGATTTTGATCAGCTCGGTATCCTTCGTCGGCGCCACCTTGAGCGAACAAAGGTAGGCATGGACCAGATCGGTCGGTACGCCCAGGTTGCTCTCGAGTCCGAGGCCTGGCGCCGTTTGACGCGGCGCCGCTCGATGCGGCGGCCGGGGGGCGCCATGCGCCGCGCCGGTGAAGCGCGCGAACAGGCGATCGAAGACGCCGGGTGTGGCGGGCGCGCCGGCGAAGGCGGGATTGTGCTCGAGTCCAAGATTTTTGATCACGAGGGCGGCCAACCCGCGGCTCTGCAAGATCGCGCACTGGGTTTTGTAATACTGGTCGGAATCGTTGCTCGCCGCCTCGAGTTGCACCAGGTCCTCGAGCGTGTTCGAGCCGCCACCCTGCGCGGCGGGCTGAATCATGATCGTGGTTTCGGCGGTGTAAATCGGAGTCTCGGTCATCACCTTGATCATCACGATCGTGACCACGCCCACCAGCACCGCGACGATCAGGCGGTAATGTTTTCTCACGATCCGCCAGTAGGAGGCGATATCGATCAGCGGCTGGCCTTCGTCAACGTAAATCGGCGAAGCTTCCGTTTCGATTGGAGGCTCGATCGGCAGGCCGCCGCCGGAGCGTCGGATAAAATAGCGCGAAGGTTCCATTAGAAAGGCATTGTGGGCCCCATCATGGCCATCCGCGACATAATCTGGTAGAAAATGTAGGGTCCGATGCGCACATCCGAATAGGGCACGTCGATTACATCATTGGCCTTGACAGGCAAATCCCGAGCTTTGCCATTGGTGATGCTGGCGAGGTTGATGCCGATGGTTTCTTTGCTGCCGTCCTTGTTGGTGCGAATCAGCGTGATGTCGGAGGCGTCGGCGGCGTACATCGGACCGCCGGCCGCGCCGATCGCGCCCAGCACGGTCAGGCCGGAACCGACCGGGAAATAGCCGGGCGTTTCCACCCATCCGACCACCATCACGTTGCCGCCGCCGGGAACGACAATAACGTCGCCCGGCCTGACCGGCATATGGATATATTTGCCGGCTCCGGACAGCGAAGTGCTTTTGAGCATGATGGTGAGCGGATGGGCGTTGGGCGGCAGCATCCGGAGCGCGTTGGCCGCTATATCCGGCTCGAGCGAAGCATGCTGCTCGGCTTGCACGCGCCGCTCATGGGTGGCAAGCGCGGCGTTGCCGCCGGGGATTTGGCCTCCCGCCCGATGCGGCGCGATCTCGCCCGTCGGCGTGTCCGCCGCATCGCCGGCGGGCGCGCCCTCCGGCGATGCGGCGGGATCCGCTCCCGTGGCGGCATTGGCGTTGGGCAAGGGAACGCCGCCGCCGGAATTCGCTTTGTACGCGACCATCGCGACCCGCTTCGCCATATTCAAGCCGGCGCCGGTCTGTTCGGGTATCAGAATAAGTTCGGCGGCGGCGGTGGAGGCCAAGCCGCCGGCCTGCGTCAGCGCGTCGAGAATCGTTTCGTTGGGACTGGAAAGAGTGACCAGACCCGGCCGGT
>DAHZDR010000220.1 GCA_027403435.1 Deltaproteobacteria bacterium | reverse complement strand
TACGCCGCCACCGGGTTCCTGGTCGCGGGAATTCATGCGGCGATGTGGCTGCGCGATCGCGACAACCTGTTCCATCGCCGCGCGATCGCGATCGCCTTCACCGTCGGCGCGATCGCCGCGTTAATCCAGCCGCTCAGCGGCGACGCTTCGGCGCGCGCGGTCGCGCGCCTGCAACCAGTCAAACTCGCCGCCTTCGAGGGGCTGTTCCAGAGCGGACCGCACGCTCCACTGGCGCTCGGCGGAATCCCGGACGTGAAGGCGCGCCGCCTGCGTTACGCAATCGAATTGCCGTCGATGCTCAGCCTGATGACCTACCATAATCCGGACGCGGTGATCCGCGGACTGGATTCGTTCCCCCAAAACGATTGGCCAAGTCCGCTGATCGCGGTTCATCTGGCGTTTCAAATCATGGTCGGCGCGGGTTTCGCGATGGCGGGGTTGGCGCTGTGGGGCGTCTGGCTATGGTGGCGAAAGCGCGATGTCTTCGCTTCGCCATGGTTCATCCGCGCGCTGGCGCTGGCCGCGCCGCTCGGGCTGATCGCGGTCGAGGCCGGATGGGTGGTTACGGAAGTCGGCCGCCAGCCGTGGATTATCTACGGCGTGATGCGCACGGCGCGGGCGGTCACGCCGATGCCCGGCCTGGATATCACCTTTTCGCTCTATTCCCTGTTGTATCTGTTCCTGGGCGTGACGGTCGCTTTCCTGATGTGGCGGCAGGTGATGGAAAGCCCGACCAGCGAGGAAGTCAACGCGCTGATCGCGGTGGGAGAGTGACCATGCAACTCGCCTTGTGGTTTGTGGCGGGAGCGCTGCTGGTCACGTTGACTATCTATGTGCTGACCGGCGGCGCGGATTACGGCGCCGGCGTATGGGACCTGTTCGCGCGGGGACCGCGCGCCGCGGCGCAGCGCGCGTTGATCGCGCGGGCGATCGGTCCGGTATGGGAAGCCGACCACGTCTGGCTGATTCTGATCGTCGTGATTCTTTTCGACGGCTTTCCGCCCGCCTTCGCCCGCATCATGACCGCAATGCATGTGCCGATCTCGCTGATGCTGATCGGCGTCGTCCTGCGCGGCTCGGCCTTCAGCTTTCGCAGCTACGGCGGCGGCCAGAATCGCGCGCGGCGCCGATGGGGCCGCATCTTCTCGATGGCGAGCATAATCACGCCGTTTTTGATCGGCGTCATTATCGGCGCGATCGCCTCCGGCCGAATCCCGGCCAATCCGCACGTGTTGCGCGACTTCGTTACGCCGTGGTTGACGCCGTTCTGCTTTGGCGTCGGCGCCTTTACGCTCGCGATCTTCGCCTATCTTGCGGCCGTCTATGCGGCCGTCGAAGCTGACGATCCCGCGCTGGCCGACGATTTCCGCCGCCGCGCGATCGTCGCCGCGATCCTCGTCGGCATAATCGCCGGAATCGTCCTGCCGCTCGCGATTCACGGCGCGCCGCTGATCTGGAACGGCCTGACCCGGCGCGTCTGGACCTGGCCGATCTTCTGGCTCACCACGATTTTCGCGCTGGCCGCCCTGTGGGCCCTATGGACGCGGCGCTTCGCGCTGGCCCGCGGATGCGCGGCGGCCCAGGTCACGCTGATCCTGTGGGGCTGGGCGCTCGCGCAATTTCCCTACCTGCTCGAACCCGACCTCACGATTTTCAACGCCGCCGCGCCGCCGCGCGCGCTCGACATCCTCGCGATCGCGCTGGCCGTGGGAGCTTCGATCCTGCTGCCGTCGTATCGCTATATGCTGATCGTCTTCAAAAGCAATCGCCGCGCCGCCGCGCCGCCAATCGAGGATTCCGCATCGCCGCCATAGGAGCTGCGCGCCGGCCGGGAACGGCAAGCTTGGCCGCTTCCGGGAATCTAAAGTAATGGATGAATTAACTTTGCTGCAAGGGCTGCTCGACCGCAGCGCCATGACCGCCACGCCCGCCGTCGGCGATTCCGTCGGCTATCCGCCGCGCCAGATGACCGCCGCGGAATTCGTCGAGTTCTGGCGCGGCGTCAAATTGGTCGCGATGGCGACCGTCGGCGCGCGTGGCCAGCCGCATATCGCCCCGGTCCACGCGACGCTCGCGGGCGCTACGCTGCGGCTCGTGATCTACGACAACACCGTCCGCCGCGCCGATCTCGCGCGTAATCCGCGCGTCGCCTTCACCGCCTGGAACGCCGCGGGCGCCGCCGCGATCGTCTATGGCCGCGCCCGCGAAGTCCCCGGCAGCCTGCGCCCGGCCCGTCCCGGCCGCGGCGGCAAGCCGCGCCAGGTGGTCGAAATCGAGGTTGCGCTGACGCGGGTTTACGCGCTGCGCCCCCGTTCCGCTTGAAGTCATCGCAATCGCGCACTTTGCGCGCGCGCGCCGCGCCGGTAATTTGATGCTCACGCACGGCCGCGCGCGCCCGCATTTTCGTCGGGCCGCGATTTCCAGCCGGCGCGGAGGAATGCTCAGATGGCTCAGACTACGGGCGGAAAATGGACCTTCCTGATGGTGGCGCTACTCGGCGGAATCGCCGGCGGCGCGATCGGCAGCCGCTGGCTTGCGCCACGGCCCGCGATCGCCTCCGATACCGCGCCGAAATCCCTGGCCGCCCAGGAAATCCTGCTGGTTGACGCCCACGGCCGGACCCACGCCGCCTTGCGTCTCGACTCCGACTTCGAGCCGGTCCTGCAGATGTACGGCCATTCCGGCAAGTCGCGCGTCGCGCTCGGTTTCGGCAAGGAGCGCAATCTGGGCCTCCTGTTCACCGACGACGCCGGCGTCACCCGCGTGATTATCGGCGTCACCAACGACGACGTTCCGGCGGTGCGGCTCTTCGACCAGCATGGCCGCCAGCGCGCGCTGTTCGGCGTCGATAGCGGAGGCGAATCCGCGCTCGATTTTTACGACGGCAACGGCAGGCTGCTCCGCGAATTGCCCTGAGCCGCGGTTTTCCCCTCCGGCGCGCAAACGCTATGGTGGAATTTCGGCGCGCGCGAATCGTCGAGGCGTCGGCGACAGAGGACGTTACTTTCCGGAAATGGTCAAATTAGATGAGCAAAGATAGTTTCAGCACGCGCACGACGCTCAACGTCGGCGCCAACAGCTACGTTATCCATTCACTTGATGCGCTCGCCAAACGCGGCTTCGATCTCGCCCGCCTGCCGTTTTCGATCAAGGTGCTGCTCGAAAACGTGCTCCGCCGCGAAGACGGCGCCAACGTCACCGCCGAACACGTCGCGGCGCTGGCGCGATGGAATGGCGCGCGCGACGGCGATCGCGAATTTTCCTTCATGCCCGCGCGCGTGCTGCTCCAGGATTTCACCGGCGTGCCGGTGGTCGCCGACCTGGCCGTGATGCGCGACGCGATTCGCCGGCTCGGCGGCGATCCCGACCGCATCAATCCGCTCCAGCCCGCCGATCTCGTGATCGACCATTCCGTGCAGGTCGATTCCTACGGCCTGCCGAGCTCCTTCGCCCGCAACGCCGAACTCGAATTCGAGCGCAACCAGGAGCGCTACCAGTTCCTGCGCTGGGGCCAGCGCGCCTTCGCCAATTTCCGCGTCGTCCCGCCCGACACCGGCATCGTCCATCAGGTGAATCTCGAATATCTCGCCCCGGTGGTCTTCGTCTCCGCCGCCGGCGAGGCCTATCCCGACAGCGTCTTCGGCACCGATTCGCATACCACGATGGTCAACGGACTCGGCGTCGTCGGATGGGGCGTCGGCGGTATCGAGGCCGAAGTCGCGATGCTCGGCCGCTCCAGCCCGATGCTGATTCCGCAGGTTGTCGGGATGCGTCTGACCGGCGCGTTGCGGCCCGGCGCCACCGCCACCGACCTGGTGCTGACCGTCACCCAGATGCTGCGCAAGTGGGGCGTGGTCAACAAGTTCGTCGAATTTTACGGCGACGGAATCGCCCATCTCAGCGTCGCCGACCGCGCCACGATCGGCAACATGTCGCCCGAATACGGCGCCACGATCGGCTTCTTCCCGGTGGACGATCAGACGCTTGCCTATCTGCGCCTGACCGGCCGCACCGAGGAACAAATCAAGCTGGTCGAGGCCTACTGCAAGGCGCAAGGCCTGTTCCACACGGCCGCGTCGCCCGAACCGATCTTCACCGACACGCTCGAACTCAAGCTCGCCGAGGTCGAACCCAGTCTTGCCGGACCGCGCCGCCCGCAGGATCGGATTACGCTCGCCACGTCGCGGCGCACCTTTCGCGCCGATCTGGCCAGGGAAGTCGCCAATCACGATTCGGTCGATCCGAAAGTCGTCGAGCGCTGGATCGCTGAAGGCGGCAGCCCCGAGGTCGCGCCGCATGAACGGGTCGCCCCGCCCGAGACCGGACCGATCGCCACGCGCGTCGAAGTCGCAATGGAGGACGAAAAATTTCCGCTCGGCCACGGCGCCCTGGTGATCGCCGCGATCACCAGTTGCACCAACACCTCGAATCCCTCCGTGCTGATCGGCGCCGGCCTGCTCGCCAAAAAAGCCGTCGCGCGCGGCCTGACCGTCAAGCCGTGGGTCAAGACCAGCCTCGCTCCGGGCTCCAAGGTCGTCACCGCCTATCTCAAGCGCGCCGGCCTCACGGAATATCTCGAAAAACTGCGCTTCAACCTGGTCGGCTACGGATGCACCACCTGTATCGGCAACAGCGGCCCGGTCGCCGAGCCGATCGCCGGCGCGGTCAAGCGGGGAAATCTGGTCGCCTGCGCGATCCTGAGCGGCAATCGCAATTTCGAAGGGCGCATCAATCCCGTCGTGCGCTTCAACTATCTCGCTTCGCCGCCGCTGGTCGTCGCCTACGCGATCGCCGGCACGATGGACTTCGATCCCAACGTCGAGCCGCTCGCCCGCGATTCCAAAGGCGCGCCCGTATATTTGCGCGAAATCTGGCCGACCGCCGCCGAAATCGACGCCGCGAGCGCCGCCTCGGTCGATTCCGCGATGTTCCGCGCCGAGTACGGCCAGGTCTTCGAGGGCGACGAGCGCTGGCAGAGCCTGAAAATCCCCGAGGGCAATCTGTTCCAGTGGTCCGACGCTTCCTCCTACGTCAAGGCGCCGCCTTTTTTCGACGGCGTCGGCCCGACGCCCGCGCCGGTCGGCGATATCGCCGGCGCCCGCGCGCTCGCGATCCTCGGCGACAGCGTCACCACCGACCATATTTCGCCCGCCGGCTCGATCGCGGCCGACAGTCCCGCCGGCCGCTACCTCGTCGCCAACGGCGTTCAGCTCAAGGACTTCAACTCCTATGGCGCCCGGCGCGGCAACCATGAAGTGATGGTGCGCGGCACCTTCGCCAATATCCGGCTCAAGAATCTGCTCGTGCCGGGCGTCGAAGGCGGCGTCACCGCGCATCTGCCGGACGGCGCCAAAACGACTATCTATGAAGCCGCCGAACAGTATCGCAAGGAGCGCGTGCCGCTGATCATTATCGCCGGCAAGGAATACGGCTCCGGCTCCTCGCGCGATTGGGCGGCCAAGGGCACGCTGTTGCTCGGCGTGCGCGCGGTAATCGCCGAAAGCTTCGAGCGGATCCATCGCAGCAACCTGGTCGGGATGGGAGTGCTGGCGCTCGAATTCGTCAACGGCCAGAATCGCGCCAGCCTCGGCCTCACCGGCCGCGAAGTCTATGCGATCGCCGGCCTTAAGCAGGGCCTCAAGCCGCGCCAGATCCTCAAGGTGCGCGCCGAAGAAAACGGCAAGGTGACGGAATTCGACGTGCTCGCGCGCATCGATACGCCCGAGGATGTCGAATATATCCGCCACGGCGGCGTGCTGCCCTACGTCCTGCGCGAACTGCTGCGCGCCTGACGAGCGCACGGCTGATCCGACTGGACGTCATGGCCCGTCGATGCCCACGACATTTATCGTCATGGCCGGGCTCGCCCCGGCCATCCAGCCCGATGGACCCTCGGGTCAAGCCCGAGGGCGACAGCAAAAAAGACGCCCGAAGGCGACAGCAGTGCGTCATGGCCGGGCTTGACCCGGCCATCCACATCATTCGCGCAACCAACCGACGATCGTCATGGCCCGTCGATGCCCACGACATTGAACGTCATGGCCGGGCTCGCCCCGGCCATCCATTCGACTATGTGAGGCTATCGTAGAGATCGTCCCAGTGCGGATTGCTGCGCCCGATCAGCGACAGCTTCCACGCACGCGGCCAGTGCGTGAGATTTTTTTCGCGCTGAATCGCATCTCTGATGTCCTCGTGCCACTCGGCGTGAACCAGCCGTCTTAGGCCATAGCGTTTCGTGAAACCCTCGACCGACCCTTCGCGATGCTCCCACACGCGGCGCGCAAGGTCGGCGGTCACGCCTACGTAAAGCGTGCCGTTCGGACGATTCGTCATGATGTAGACCCAGCCGCCTTTCATCGCTTCGACGGGGCTAGCGAAGCGTGGATGGCCGGGTCAAGCCCGGCCATTTGGTCACCCTCGGGCTTGACCCGAGGGTCCATCGGTCTGGATGGCCGGGTCAAGCCCGGCCATGACAGACAAGAGGACGGCGGAACGTGGACGGCCGGGTCAAGCCCGGCCATGACGGAGAAGGACGTCCGCCGCCGACGCCATCCGCGCCGGCTTCGGCTGCTCGTGGCCGAGCACCGGATGCGGCCGGTAGGACGCTTCCAGCGCCGCCACTTCTTCCGCCGTCAGCTTGATCTCGACCGCCGCGATCAGCTCCTTCAAATGATGCGCTTTGGTCGCGCCGACGATTGGCGCGGTCACTCCCGGCGCTTGCAGAATCCACGCGCACGCCACCTGCGCCGGCGTCACGCCGCGCGCGCGGGCGACCTTTTCGGTCGCTTCGGCGATATCGTAATCGTGTTCCTGATTATACAGGCCGCGCGCGAAATCGTCCGTGCGCGCCCGCGTCGTCGCCGCGTCGCCGCCCTCCCGCTTGCGATTTCCGGCCAGAAAGCCGCGCGCCAGCGGACTCCACGGAATGACGCCCACGCCCTGATCGATACACAGCGGAATCATCTCGCGCTCCTCTTCGCGATAGACCAGATTGTAATGATTCTGCATCGCGGCAAACCGATGCCATCCGCGCGCGTCCGCCGTATGCAGCGCCTTCGAGAACTGCCACGCCGCCATGCTGCTCGCGCCGAGATAGCGCACCTTGCCCTGACGCACGAGCGTGTCGAGCGCGTCGAGCGTCTCCTCGATCGGCGTCGCATAGTCCCAGCGATGGATTTGATACAGGTCGATGTAATCCATCTTGAGCCGGCGCAGCGAGTTCTCGCAGGCTTCCATAATATGCTTGCGGCTGAGGCCGCGGCGGTTGGCGCCTTTGGCCATCGCGCCATGGACTTTGGTGGCGACGACCAGATCGTCGCGCGCGGCCATTTCGCCCAGCCAGCGGCCGGTGATTTCCTCGCTGGCGCCGAGCGAATAGACGTCGGCGGTGTCAAAAAACGTGATTCCCGAATCCAGCGCGAGCTTGAAATGTTCACGCGCCTCGTCCGCGCCGACGGTCCATTCGCGCCATTTCTTGTCGCCGTAACTCATGCATCCGAGGCAGATGCGCGAGACGGTCATGCCGGTATTGCCGAGCCTGGTGTACTGCATCGTCACTCCTGTGCGAGTCGCGTCGTTATGGGCGAATGCGCCGCGTACTTCGATCGATTGTCGGATTATTCCGAGAAGTTGTCCGCCGCTGGCGCGTTGTCAAGCGTTGCCGCAATGGATGGCCGGGTCAAGCCCGGCCATGACAGACAAGAGGACGGTGGAACGTGGATGGCCGGGTCACGCCCGGCCATGACGCGCTGCCGTCACCCTCGGGCGTCTCTATGCCGTCACCCTCGGGCGTCTCTATGCCGTCACCCTCGGGCTTGACCCGAGGGTCCATCGGCGCCGCATTGAGGGCGGCGCTTGTTCGGATGGGACGTGCGCCGTATGCTCGCACGCGCAACGATTGCGTCCGTGAGGCCGTCCGATGGCTGATTGGGACCCCGAACTTTACCATCGCTTCCGCCGCTACCGCGCCGAACCGGTCGAGTTGATCTTCGCCCGCCTGCGCTTCGAGCGCGGCGCCGGGGAACGAATCGCCGATCTCGGCTGCGGCACCGGCGAGCATAC
>DAHZDR010000216.1 GCA_027403435.1 Deltaproteobacteria bacterium | reverse complement strand
GCCGCCGCGATCCATCGCCGCCTGAATCTGGATATTGTACGGATGGCGGCGCGGCGCCGGCTTGGACACGGAATTGGCCGGCGCCACCGCGGCCATCCGCCGCTGCGTCGTCGCGCTGGGCGCGGCGGCGGCGATCGGCGCTGGTTTCGAGGTTCGCCGCTCCGCGCTGGCAGCGCCTGTGGTCGCGTCCGTGTGATTCTGAGCGCTCGCCATGCGGCCGCCCGGCTTGGTCCGAGCGCCGCCCGCGACCGCCCCGGTGCCGGCCGCCGCGACTCGCTACGGCGCCGCGGCCGGCGACTGCGCGGCGACTGGAGCGGCCGGCGACGGAATTGGCGCCGACGCGGACGACTCGGCCGCGGCCGGCGGCGCCAGCGGATAAGCGGTCGCCACCTGCGCCTGGCTCGACGCGCTTTCGCGTCCAACGTCGTAGCCGGCCAACAATCCCAGCATAAAGACCGCGCCTGACAGCGCCGCGATACCCACAAGTATGGCGGCGACGCCGCCGGATTTGATTTCGAACCGCATTCCGCCGCGACCTCACATCACATCCGATCGGGAGCGTTCACGCCGAGCAGGTCCAATCCGCCGGCGATTCCGTTCATCAGCGCGCGCGCCAGTAAAAGCCTGGCGAGGCTGAGGCGCCGGTCGTCGGGATTGATTATACGATTAGCCGGTTTGTTGTAATAGCGATGGAACTCGCCGGCCAGATCCAGCAGGTAAAACGGAATCCGATGCGGCTCCAAATCCGCGACTGCGCCGGCGACCACCTCCGGAAACCCGACCGCGCGCCGCGCCAGCTCAATTTCCTCCGGCCCGAGCGGCGTCAGATCGATCGCGCCGGCTTCGTCCGGCAGCGCGAGTCCCGCGCGCTCGGCCTCGCGAAACACGCTGGCCAGCCGCGCGTGCGCGTATTGCACGTAGAAAACCGGATTCTCCGGCGCCTGGCGGCGGGCGAGATCCAGATCGAAATCCAGATGGCTGTCGTGCTTGCGGAAGAGAAAGAAAAACCGCGCGACATCCGCGCCCACTTCGTCAATCAGCTCGTCCAGCGTGACGTAGGTCGCCTTGCGCGTGGACATCTTGATCTTTTCGCCGCCGCGCGTGAGCGTCACGAACTGATAAATGATCGCCCGAATCGGCGCGGGGTCGTGGCCCAGCGCCTTCAGCGCCGCGATCACCCCGACATGCTCCGCGATATGGTCGGCGCCAAACACGTCGATGATCAGGTCGAAGCCGCGTTTGAGCTTGTCGATATGATAGGCGATATCCGGCGTCCGATAAGTCGGTTCGCCGGTCGAACGAACCAACACCTGATCCTTGGGCAGGCCGAGTTTTTCGCCGGCCAGCCATTGCGCGCCGTCGCGCTCGATCACCAGGCCGCGCTCGCGCAACGCCGCCATCACCGCCGCCACCCGCCCGTCGCGCATCAGGTCGAGTTCGTTGGTGTGGACGTCGAAGCTGATTCCCAATTTTTTGCAGCTCTGATTGATCTCGGCAAAAATCGCCGCGACCGCCGCCTTGACGAAGATCTCCGGATCGGCGCCGTCGGCCAGCGCCGCGCCGTGACGCGCTTGCAAGCCGCGCGCGATCTCGCGGATATACTCGCCCTGATAGCCGTCCTCGGGCATCGCGGCCGCGCGCCCCAGCTCTTCCAGATAGCGGACGCGCACCGACTCGCCGAGCAGCTTCATCTGCCGCCCGCCGTCGTTGAAATAGTATTCGCGCGTCACCTGATGGCCGGTCGCCGCGAAAAGCCGCGCCAGCGTGTCGCCGATTACAGCGTTGCGCCCGTGGCCGACGGTCAGCGGACCGGTGGGATTCGCCGAGAGAAATTCGACCTGCACGCGCCGCCCGCCGCCGATTTGCGGGCTGACGTAAGCCTGGCCCCGCGCCGCGGCCCGTTTGAGCTCGTCATGCCAGTACTCCGGCGCCATCCGGAAGTTGAGGAAGCCGGGACCCGCGATCGTCGCCTCGAGCACCCGCGGCGGCAATTCGATCGCGCCGTGAATCGCCGCGGCGATTGCGCGCGGCGGCTTACCCTCGCCGCGCGCCAGCGCCAGCGCGATATTGCTGGCCGCGTCGCCATGCGCCGAATCCTTCGGCGCCTCGATCACGATCGGCGCCGGCGCCGCCGCGCTCAGCTTGCCTTCCGCCTGGGCGCGCGCGATTGCCGCGCGCAGAATAGAAGCGATTAGTTCCTTCATCGACGGTTTAGCCACTTATCGTGCCAGATGAAGCCGGCGCTGGGTAGAGGCGATCCCGTCCGCTTGCGCCGATTGAACCGTTGCGCCCAATTCGTGCTAAAAATGCGCCACGCCCCTGAAACCCGCGCGAGGTGACGTGACAATGGTCAAAATGATCGCTTTTCTCAAGCGCAATCCCGCCACGACGCGCGAAGAGTTCACCCGTTACTGGCGCGACCGGCATGCGCCGCTGGTCATGAGCGTGCCAGAATTCAGACGCCACCTGCGCAAATACGTGCAATGCCATATCGTCAGCGCGGCCGGCCCCGTCGGCGCGTCTTCCGAGTGTGACGGCGTCGCCGAACTTTGGTTCGATAGCGCGGAGGCGATGGCCAAAGCCTTTGCCGAACCACGGTATCTCCAAATCGTACGGCCTGACGAGAAGAAATTGCTCGATTTTGACAAGGTGCTGGTTTGCGTCACCGAGGAAATCCCGATCTGCTAGGCGCCGCGCTTTAACCGGCGGACCGTCACCCGGGTTCGCGCCAAATTCAACCGCGTGGAATCGCGATTTCGCAAGGACGCCATGAATCTCGAACTCAACGGCAAAACCGTAATC
>DAHZDR010000196.1 GCA_027403435.1 Deltaproteobacteria bacterium | reverse complement strand
TATGTCGATAATCTGCTGGCGAGCCTGTTGCCGACCGGCGCGGTCGCGGCGATCAGTTACGCGCAGATTCTCTATATCCTGCCGGTCAGCCTGTTCGGGATGTCGGTGGCGGCGGCGGAGTTGCCGTCGATGGCGCGGCTGACGGCGGCGGGCGACGACGGCGTGGGCGAAGTGTTGCGGCGGCGGCTCGACGGCGGGCTCAGGCAAATCGCGTTCATGATCGTGCCGTCGTGCGTGGCCTTTATCCTGATCGGCGATCGTATCGTCGCGCTGCTGTTTCAATCGGGCGAGTTCACGCGGCGCGATTCGCTGTACGTCTGGGCGACGGTCGCGGGGATGTCGATCGGGATGCTCGCGGGGGCGCGGGCGCGGCTGTATATTTCAGCGTTTTACGCGCTTGCGGATACGAAAACGCCGTTCCGTTACGGACTGGCGCGAGTCACGCGGACGTTCATCCTCGGCTATTTGTGCGCGTTTCCGCTGCCGCGCGCGATCGGGCTGGCGCCGCGCTGGGGCGTGGTCGGACTGACGGCGTCGGCGGGCGCCGCGTCATGGGTGGAGTACGCGATGCTGCGGCGGGAGCTCAATCGGCGAATCGGATGGACCGGAATCGCGCGGGGCTATCTGTTCCGGCTGTGGGCGATGGCGGCGGGCGCGGGCGCCGCGGCGCTCGGGACCTGGAGCGTAATTGGTTCGCGCGGCCGGCCGTCGGCATTGGCGGTGATTTTTATTTTCGGCGCGGTCTATCTGGGCCTGGCGGCGATCGCGCGCGATCCGGAATTCGAGCGATTGCTGAGTTACGCGCGCGGCCGATTGACCTCCGGCGCTCGCGACTGACCGCATGCGGCGTCTCCGCGCGGGCGCGTCCGGACCCGATCGGCCAGCCGCGGCTGAGCGCGGCGGCGAATCAGCTATGCGGGGCGGGGTCGATGCGGCGCGAGCCGGAGCGCCGGCCTTGCGGATCATTCAGGGTCGGGCGGAGGCGGGCGAGCGTCGCGGTGGTGCTATGGCCCTTGAGCAGCGGCGCGAGGACGACCCGGCCGCCGCTGTCTTCGACGAAATCCTGGCCGTCGATTTTCCGGCCCGCATAATCCTCGCCCTTGACCAACACGTCGGGCCGGGCGGCGCGGATCACGCGTTCGGCGCGGGTTTCGTCGAACACCACGACGTAATCGACCATCTCGAGCGCGGCCAGCAGGCGGGCGCGATCGGCGGCGGACTGAATCGGGCGGCTGGCGCCTTTGAGCGCGCGCACGCCGCGGTCGCTGTTGAGGCCGACCACCAGCAGGTCGCCCTGGGCGCGGGCGAAACTCAGAATTTGCAGATGGCCGGCGTGGAGCAGATCGAAGCATCCGTTGGTGAAGGCGATTTTGCGGCCGGCGCGGCGCTCACGGGCGAGCGCGGCGGTCAATTCATCGCCGGAGACGATTTTCCGTTCGAAGCCGTTATGGACGGGCTGGAGCGCGTTGGCAAGATCGTCGCTGGTGACGATTTCGGCGCCGATCCGGCCGACTTCGATTCCCGCCGCAAGATTGGCGATCGCGGCGGCGGAGTGAAAGCTCAAGCCGGCGATCACCAGCAGGCCGAAGACGGCCAGGACGACGTCGCCGGCGCCAGTGACGTCGTAAACGTCGCGAGGGGTCGTGGGAATATGGGCGCGGGCGCCGTCGCGTTCGGCCAGATACATGCCGTCGCGATCGAGCGTGATCAGGCAGGCGCGCAAATCGAGGTCCTTGAGCAGTTTTTCGGCGGCCGCCCGCCATGCGGAACGATCCTTGAGGCGGATGCCGGTGGCGCGTTCGGTTTCGTAGCGATTGGGGGTGAGCGCGGTGGCGCCGCGATAGATCGAGAAATCGTCGGTCAGGCGCGGATCGGCGATCACGGGCGCGCCGCGGCGCGCGGCGCCGTCGATCAGCGCGCGCAGCAGCGCGGGCGTCAGCAGGCCCTTGTCGATGTCCGAAATCAGCACGCCGTCGGCGCGTTTGAGTTCGGCCGCGGCGCGGGCGACGAGCGCGCGTTCGCGCGCGGGCGAAATCGGGCTGGCGTCCTCCTCATCGACGCGCAGCAACTGCTGGGTCGCGCGATTGGCGGATTGCACCGAACCGAGCATCCGTTCCTTGACGATGGTCGGCCGATCGGGATCGACGGCGAGGGCGCGGGTTTCGACGCCAAGGTTGTGAAAAATTTCCCGCAGCGTCGCGCCGTTGCGATCGGCGCCTACCACGCTGAGCGCGCTTGGCCGCGCGCCCAGGGCGCGCAACGAGGCCATCACGAAGCCGGCGTTGCCGGGTTTTTCCTCGCGCCGGTTGACGCGCAGGATGGGAATCGGCGCCTCGGGCGAAATCCGCTCGACGTCGCCCCAGAGATAACGGTCGAGGATCACTTCGCCGGCCACCAGCACGCGCAGCGGCTTGAGCGCGGGCATCGCGAGTCCGCCGGGCGGGAGCGCGGCGGCGGTTTCGGGGGACGTTTTTTTTGCGGTGCGCGGCGCCATCGGAAGGCGATAATACGGCATCGCGCGGCGATCGTTAACCGCCCGCGCCGGGCGTTTATTTGATCGAGTAGCCGCCATCGACGAAGAGCGTCGCGCCGGTGACGAAATCCGCGGCGGGCGAAGCGAGAAAAATGGCCGCTCCGGCGCATTCAGCCGGCGTGCCGAGGCGGCCGGCCGGCGTGCGGCGTAGCACCTCCTGATAGAACGGGCGTGATTTCATCGGCGCGGTCATGTCGCTTTCGATCCATCCGGGAACGAGCGCATTGACCTGGATATTGTGCGGCGCCAGCTCGACCGCTAGCGATTTGGTGAGCTGAATCAGGGCGCCCTTGCTGGCCGCGTAGGAATGCGCGAGCGGATTGCCGAAGAGCGAGTATTCGCTGCCGATATTGATGATTTTGCCGCGCCGCCGCGGGAGCATCGCGCGCGCCGCGAGCCGCGCCAGGATAAACGCGGCGTTGAGGTTGGTTTCGAGCACGCGGTCCCAGTCTTCCAGTTCGCCGCGGGTGGCGCCGACGGCGCGGGCGAGGCCGGCGTTGTTGACGAGGATCTCGAGCGGGCCGAGCGCGCGTTCGACTTCCGCCAGCGCGGGCGCGAGCGCGGCGCGATCGGTAACGTCGAGCCGAACGGCGAGCGCGCGGGCGCCGAACGCGTTGAGTTGGGCGAGCGCCGCGCGATTTTTCGCCTCGTTGCGGGCGAGGATCGCGACGGCGGCGCCAGCCTCGGCAAAGCCGCGCGCGATGCCCAGACCGATACCGCCGTTGCCGCCGGTGACGGCGGCGACGCGGCCGGAAAGATCGAAGGTGGCGGGCGCGCTCATCGATGCGACTCCATGGGGATTGGGCGTGCGGAGTTAACGGACGGAGAAGCCGCCGTCGATCACCAGGTCGGCGCCGGTCATATGGTCGGAGGCGCGCGAGGCGAGAAAGACCGCCGCGCCAGCGAGTTCGCCGGGATCGCCGAAGCGGCCGCGCGGGGTGCGTTGAATCATCTCCTTGAGCGCCTCGGCGTATTCCGGCCAGTTGCGAATCCAGTCGGTCATGTCGGTGGTGAACCATCCGGGCAGCAGCGAATTGACCTGGATATGATGTGGCGCGAGCTCCAGCGCGAGGCATCGCGTGAGCTGCTGCAAGCCGCCCTTGGCGACCGCGTAGGAAGGAAAGATGGGAGTGCCGAAATTGCCGGCGATACTGCTGACGTTGATGATTTTGCCGCCGCGCCCGCGCGCCGCCATCGAACGCGCGGCCATCCGGGCCAGGCGAAAGGCGGCGGTGAGGTTGGTTTCGAGCACCTGGTCCCATTCCTCGTCGGTTTGATCGAGGACGCCCTTCAGAATGGCGAAGCCGGCGTTGTTGACGAGGATATCGAGCGGGCCGAGTTCGCGTTCGACGGCGGCGAAAGCGGCGGCGACCTGGGGACGGTCGGCGAGATCGGTTTTGCGCGCGAGGGCGCGGGCGCCGCGCGCTTGCAGGAGCGCGAGAGTTTCGCGATTTTTCGCCTCGTCGCGGGCGAGGATCGCGACGGCGGCGCCGGCCTCCGCCAGCGCCAGCGCGAGCGCGCGGCCCAAGCCGCGATTGCCGCCGGTGACGAGGGCGACGCGGCCGCTCAGGTCAAACAGATTGCGCGTGGACGAGTCCGAATCCATGATGGCGACCTCCCCATGCCGATAGCTGACTGGCGCGGCATTATGCGCGATCGCGGGGTGGTTGGACAGGGGCGGCGACCGGCTTCTATATTGACCGTTTGGACGCGGCGCGGGTGCGGGCTGGAGCGCGGCTCGCTGGCGGCGTTACGCGCGCATACGATAGCGCGCGTAATCGCGCGGCGGCGCGAAATTCGACGAGCAGGGAGAATCCCGATGGGACTGAGGACGCCTGAACAATACAAGCAAGCGCTGCGCGACGGCCGCGCGGTCTATTTCCGCGGCGAGCGGGTGGCGGACGTGACGACGCATCCGGTGATCGGCATCGCGGTCGAGCACGCCTGCATCGATTACCGGATGGCGGAGGATCCGCAGTATCGGGAGCTGGCGGTGATGACGGAAAACGGCCAGCCCTACAGCCGCTATTTCCATCTGCCGCGCAACGCGGGCGATCTGCTGAAGCGCAGCGAGCTGATCGCGGCGTCCACGCGGGAGGGCGCGACGCTGGTGGTGCTGATCAAGGAGATCGGCAGCGACGCGCTGATCGCGCTGCATCTGGTCGGCGAAAAGCTGGCGGTGGCGGGCAAGCCGCAATATCGCGAGCGGATTCATAAATTCCATCGCCATTGCCGCGACCATGATTTGGCGGTGGCGGTGGCGCAAACGGACGTGAAGGGCGACCGTTCGCAGGGGCCGACCGCGCAGGAGCATCCCGACTACTATCTGCGCGTGGTCGAGGAGCGGCCGGACGGAATCGTGGTGCGGGGCGCAAAGATGCACACCTCGGTTGCGACCAACACCGACGAGGTAATCGTGCTGCCGACGCGGGCGATGCGCGCGGAGGACAAGGCCTACGCGGTGGCGTTCGCCGTGCCGATCAACACGCCGGGGGTCAAGCTGATCGCGAGTCCGCACGGCGGCGCGAAGAAGGATCCGTACGAGCATCCGATCAGCGCGCGGCACAAGATGATGGAAACGCTGACGGTGTTCGACGACGTGTTCGTGCCGAACGAGCGGATATTCCTGAACGGCGAAATCGAATTCGCGGGCCCGCTGGCGCTGACTTTCGTGCGCTACCATCGGTTCACCGCGGTGTCGTACAAGCTGCCGCTGCTGGAACTGATGGCGGGCGCGGGCCACGCGATTGCGGAGGCCAACGGCGTTGCGCGCGCGGCGCATGTGCGCGACAAGCTGACGCATCTGGCGGCGTATCACACGACGGTGCGCGGGCTGATCGAACACGCGGCGGCGACGTGCACGATCGAAGAGGGCTACGCGGTGCCGAATACCCTGTTGACGAACGTGGCCAAATATCATTTCGCGCACAATTATCATCAGGCGGTGCAGATTGTGCAGGATCTCGCGGGCGGCATCCTGGTGACGGCGCCGTCGGCGGAGGATATGACCAGCGAAGCGACGCGCGAATATGTGTTGAAGTATATGGGCGGCGCGAAAGGCTTCGACGCCGACAAGCGGCTGCGGCTGCTGAACCTGATTGGCGATTTGACGGCGTCGGATTTCGGCGGCTATCAGGAGGTGCTCGCGGTGCACGCCGAGGGGGGCTTCGAGGCGGAGAAATTACAGGCGTACCGGGAATACGATTTCAAGACGGTCGCGGCGTACGCGCGCAAGCTCGCCGGCGTCTGACGAATCGGACGGGGCCGCGCGCGGCGGCCCCGTCCCAATGACTATTCAGTGAAGCGCCAGGCGTGAGCGGCGGCGCCGCTCACGCGCCATCGCGGCATGACGATTCGCGGGTCGGCGGTTTCCTCATAAACGACCTCGCAGGGCAGGCCGATCGCGACTTCGGCCTCGTCATTGAGCATCACGCCGGCGACGCGGGTGACGGCGCCGCCGGCTTCGCGGCAATCGTCGAGTTCGATAATCGCGACGACGTAGGGCGCGGTTGCGACGAAGGCTCCGACGATCGGCTGCACGACGACGACGTAGCTGTAAATCACCCCCGTGCCGGCGGTCTGAAACCATCCGGTTTTCAGCGAGCCGCATCGCGCGCACGCCGGAAAGATCGGCGGAAACCATTTATGGCCGTAATCGGGGCACTGGCGGACGAGGTATTTGCGATCTTTCGTGGCGGCCCACCATTCGGCGGTGTCGAAATCGGGGACAATTCTCAGTTTGGAATAGTCAATTGGTCCGGGCATCGGAATATTCCTTTTTTTTCGCCGGGGCGGCGAGTTAGTATTTATGATCCGGCGGCCATGTTCGCGTCAGGCGGCGATTCCGCGCAGAATCAGGCAACTCGCCATGTTTTCCCATCCCCATCCCATGCCGCAGCAGAGCTCGGCCTTGCGCAACTGGCGGCATCCGGCGGCGCGGTCGTAGGTGTGGCGGCCTTCGGCCCATCCGGGGCAGGCGTCGTCCGCGCGATGGCGCAATTGGCGGACGTTCTCGATAACCATCTGCACGCCGTGGGTATAACCCTCGGAGAGATGGCCGCCGGAGAGATTGCTCGGCAGTTCGCGGTCGATTTGCAGGCGGCCGCCCTTGACGAATTCGCCCGCCTCGCCCTTGCCGCAGAAGCCGTTGGCCTCGAGCTGAATCAGCGTGGTGAAAGTGAAAGCGTCGTAACAGGAGATGAAATCGACGTCCTTGTGGCTGACGCCGGCCATGCCGAACGCGCGCTTCCATCCGTAATTGCCGGCGACGTGGTGGATGTCGCCGCGCGAATAGTTCCATTGCGGACTGTCGGTGAGGGTGCGCGCGTAGCCGCCCATGATGAAGACGGGAGGATGGCGCAGATCGAAGGCGCGTTCGCGCGAGGTGACGACGATCGCGACCGACACATCGGTCTCCTGGCAGCAGTCGAGCAGGCGGAACGGCTTGACGACCCAGCGGGAGCGCTGATGATCCTCGAGCGTGATGGGACTGCGATGGACGGCCTTGGGATTGAGGCTGGCGTGATAGCGATGGGCGACGGCGATTTCGGCGAAGGCTTTGGTGGTGCAGCCGGTGTCATGCAGATAGCGCATCGCGGACATTCCGAAGCGTTGCGCGGGCGTGGTCCATCCCCAGCCCATGTTGAATTGCGCGTCGCCCTCGGCGACGGCGACGGGAACCGGACCGCCGGGCGTCTGTCCGCCCATCCGGCGGCCGGAGCGGCCGTTCATCGAGCGGAAGATCACCATGGTTTTGCAGTAGCCCGCTTCGATGAGGCCGATCGCGTGGGCGACCAGCGCTTCGCCGCTTGAGCCGCCGCCGAGAATATCGACGGCGTAATTGAGGCGCATCCCGAGCGCGGTCGCGACGTGCGGCGAGGTGGTGGAGTCGCCGATCTGGTAGCTGGTCATGCCGTCGATGTCGGCGAGCTTGAGTCCGGCGTCGGCGACCGCTTTCGAAACGGCCTCGCACGCCATCGAGAGCGTGGTGCGGTTCGACGGACGCATATGCGGCGTCTCGCCAACTCCGACGATGCAATATTTATCGGTAAGCGATCCCATTGGTTCCTCCGCATGCGGGCGTACGCAATTGAGTTGACGCGGGTGGCGCACGCCAGGCGCGGCGGCGATGCGCGCGGCGCCGCGCCCGCGCCAAGGCTTAGCCCGCCGTCGCCGCGACGGTCAAGGACGGCGTGCGGTTGCGAACGCGTATCCAGAAGCGTCGCCGGCGCGAGCGCGAAGGCGGTCAGGCGCGGGCGCGATCGAGTAATTCGCGGGCGGCGCGCAGGAATTTTTCGTTGGCGCCGGTCCCGCCGATCATGCGCGCGATTTCGCCCGGACGATCGGCGGGCGCGAGCGCCGCGACGCGGCTGCGCGTGACGCCGCGCCGTTCCTCCTTCTCGACCACGAAATGCTCGTCGGCGAACGCGGCGATTTGCGCGAGATGAGTGACGCAGAGCACCTGATGGTAGCGGGCGAGCTCCTTGAGTTTGCGGCCGACGACTTCGCCGATGGCGCCGCCGATTCCGGCGTCAACCTCGTCGAAGATCATGGTGGCGACGCCGCGGCGCCGCGCCTCGATACGCTTGAGCGCGAGCATCACGCGCGAGAGTTCGCCGCCGGAGGCGAAGCGGGCGAGCGGCAGCGGCGCTTGTCCAAGGTTGGGCGCGATCAGGAAATCGACGGCGTCGGATCCGGCGGGTCCGAGCGCTCCGGCCGCGGCGGTGAAATCGGCGCCGTCGGCGTCGATTGGGGCGAAGCGGACGGCGAAGGCCGCGTTGCGCATCCCGAGCGTGCGCAACTCGGCCTCGATTTGGCGCTTGAGTTCGCCGGCGGCGCGCGTCCGGCGCGCGGTGAGGTCTTTGGCGCGAGTGGCGAGGTCTTCGATCGCGCGGGCGAGTTCGGCCGCAAGTTCGGCGCGGCTTTGGCCGCCGGCTTCGAGTTCGGCGATCTCGCGGCGCGATTGGCCGAGCGTCGCCAGCGCGGACTCAAGCGAACCGCCGTATTTGCGCTTGAGGCGCGTCAGCTCCTGCAAGCGATTGTCGATTTGTTCGAGGCGGGCCGGGTCGGCTTCGATTCGCGAGGAATAGGCGGCGAGCGCGCGGGCCGCTTCTTCGAGATTCGCGCGGCCGGCCGCGATCAGGTCGAGCGTCGAACGCAGCGCGGGATCGATCGCGGCGGCGTCGGCGAGCCGGTTTTCGCTAGCCGCGATCGCGTCGATCACGGCGCCGTCGCCGCCATAGAGGGTCTGCT
>DAHZDR010000178.1 GCA_027403435.1 Deltaproteobacteria bacterium | reverse complement strand
ATTACCAATACCTCGAAACGCACGTCTCGACCGACGACGCATATGTGGACGGCACTGTGGCGCTGGTCTCCTAGCGGATTCCGGGCACGGTGGCCAAGCTCTTCGTCGAGGACAATTGGCGGGTCAAGGCCGGCGATCCGCTGCTCGATCTGGACCCGCGCGACTACCAGGTGCGGCTCGATGAAGCCGTGGCGCAACTGGAGCGCGCGCGCCAATCCGTGGATCAGCTCTACGCGCAGCTGGCCGCCGCGCGGGCCGGCTACCAGCTGGCGGATTCGCAGCTCAAGCAGGCCCAAATCGATTATCAGCGCGCCCGCGAATTGCGTCAGCAGGGCGTGGTCTCGCGCGAATATTACGATCAAGCGACCACCGCCTATCGGGTCGCGATGGCGGATCGCGCGCTCGCCGGGCATCAGGTGCAGCAATCGCAAGCGGCGCTGGGCGGCGAGAGCGAAATTGGCCTCGACCATTCGCGCTACGATCGGCCGATCGTGCAACAGGCGCAGGCCGGGGTCGAGGCGGCGAAACTCGATATCGGCTATACGAAAATCCGCGCGCCGCTGCCTGGAATCGTCACGCGCAAGAGCGTGCATGTGGGCAACCGGATTCAGCCGGGCGAGCCGCTGATGGCGATCGTGCCGGTCGATCGCCTTTACATCACCGCGAATTACAAGGAAACCCAGCTCACTGACGTTCGGGTCGGACAACCGGTGGCGGTCGAGGCGGACATCTATCCGGGCTATATCTACAAGGCTCATGTCGATTCGATCAGCGTCGGCACGGGCGCGGCGTTCGCCCTGCTGCCGCCCGAAAACGCCACTGGCAACTGGGTCAAGGTGGTCCAGCGCGTGCCGGTCAAAATCGTCCTGAACCATCCGGCGCCGCCCGACAAGCCGCTGCGGGTGGGGCTTTCGGTGGAAGTCGCGATCGACGTAAGCGACACCCGCGGCCAGTTGCTGACCTCGACCCTGCAACAGCAGTACCACGCGGGCACGGAAAATCCCGATTACGGGCCCGAGAAGCTGCCCACGCCGTCGCAACTGCCGCCGGGAATGCATGGAAATTCCAGTCAGCCGGCAATCCAGCGCTAAGCGCGAGGCCGCCGCGCGCCCGGTCGGAACGGCCTTGCCCAACGGATTCGTATCGGCGGCGCCGCGCGATGGCGCCGAGCGCTGACGCGGCCGCGTCCGGCCTGACGGCCGAGACTCTCCGCGAGCGGCTGGCCGGATGGCTGGGCGCTCCGCTGGAGGCGTTTCGCGCGCTCGATTCGGGCTGGGAAACCACCATCTTCGAATTCGCGCTCAAGACGCGCGCGCGCCGGGAAAACGCAATTCCACTGGGCGCGCCGCTGGTCCTGCGTTGCTATCAGGGCGCGCAAGCGAAGGCGAAAGCGGCGCGCGAGAGCCGCGTGATGTTCGCTCTGGCGGCGGCCGGCTATCCGGCGCCGCAACCGTTCGCCATCGAGCCGGATTGCGCCGCGCTGGGCACTCCGTTTCTGATCATGGCGCGGGCGGCCGGCGGACCGCTGTTCGAGACCAAAAGCTTCCCGCGGGCGTTGCGCATCTTTACGCTGGGGTTTCCCGGCTTCGTGCGCGCGCAAGCGCGGCTCCATCGGCTGGCGCCACAAACGATCCCGCCGCCGGAGTCCGCGGACGGCAACGATGACGCGGCCACCGTCGCCACGCCGCTGCTCGATCGGATGCTGGCGACAATCGCCGATCGGGTCGAGTGCGGGCCGCTGCCTGGCCTTAAAGACGCGCTACTGAAGCTAACCGGGGACGCCGGCCGCTTTCGCGACGGGCCGCCGGTTCCCGTGCATCTGGATTACCATCCGCAAAACGTGATCGTCAGCGGCGTGCGCGTAACCGGCGTAATCGACTGGGTCAACGCCGACCGCGGCGACCGCCATCTGGACGCGGCGACGACGGCCGTGATTCTCGCGACCAGCGCGATGGACCGGCCGCGCTGGATGCGCGACAACCCCGCCGGCAACACGCTGCGGCGGCTGTTTACGGCGCTCTATTTGCCGGCCTATCAGGCGCTGGCGCCGATGGATTTGAAGCGGTTTCGCTATTGTCAGGCGGTCGCGGGACTGTTCCGCTTGTCCACGTTCGGCATGATGCGGGCGCGGGGGCCGGAAGCGGTCGGCTACCGGCCCGAGGCGCTGGCGCACGTCACGGCGGATGTCGTGCGGCTCCTGACCCGCCACACCGCGCGCAAGACGGGCGTGGCGATCGCGCCGCCTGCGCCGCGCGCCTAGCCCGCCGCGCGCGGACGGTCAGCCCCGCAACGACGCTTCGAGCGCCGCTCCCTCGCGCGCGCGGAACGCGACCGCGACCGCGAGCCGCTCGAGATGCTGGTCGATGAGCTTGCCGCCCAGGCGCACCTTGTGTTTGGCGAAGAATTCCTCAACCTCGGCCTGGCAATCGAGCAGGCCGTTGATCGCCTCGCACATCCGCGGCAGCGAGCTGTCGGGAAACCGCTCGACCATCGTTTCCCAATGCAGTCTGACAAAATCCCACGCGGCCTCGCGGGAGACGTTGTTGTAGAGCAGCGAATGCATCAGGAAGGGCGCGTTCTGGGTGCGCACTTCGCCGTTGAGCGTCATTTCCATGGTCCGCTCCAACAGCGCGAGGTCGCGGAAATTCGCCAACGAAAACAGGTAGCGCTGTTCCTCCTGCGGAGTGCGCGCGGATTTGAAGCGGCGCTTGAAATCCTGATAGCGGCCGGCGTCGCCGCAATGGGCGAGAATCGTGACCAGCGCGGGCATCAGATCGCGGTCCGCGCGCGCCGGATCGGCCTCCCACGCCGCGAACAACTCGGCGGCTTTGGCCTGAAGGGCAGGATCGGCGCCGATCGTGCCGAGCGCGCCGATTAAAGTCGCGCGCAACTGTCCGCGCAGCTCGTCTTCGCCGGGCGCCGGAGACCAGCCGAGACGCTCGGCCGCCGGACCCGCGACATCGCGCACGGCGGCGGCGACGGCGGCGCGCCGGGCGGACGGCGCAATCATGTCGAGATAGTTGAAGGCGCCGATCAGCGCGCGCCAGACGTTGAGGTCGGTTTCGTCGCGGAACAATCGCGCCATCCGCGCGAACTCGCGCAGCGGCGTCAATCCGGCGACGGTCGCGGCCCAGGTGTCGCTGACCAGGCCGAAGCGTTCGATCGGCCGCAGCTCGTTCAGGTTCGCGGTCAACGCCGCGAGCAATTCGGGCGAGTAGCGCACGCGATAAAAACCGTGGCCGCCCTCATTCAGCAGCGCCCAGCGCGGCTTGCCGGACAATTCCAGGGTGGTCTCTGCCGCCGTCAGCAGCAGCTTGTGCGAGGCCACGCCGCTTGCGTCCGCGGCGCGGACCATAATCGGAACGTGCCAGGTTTGCGGCTCGGGACTGGCCGGCGGCGCGTAGAAAAAACGGCGCTGGCCAAGCCGTAGCGAACGGCCGTCCGGCGCGAGTTCGGCGCTGACGACGGGAAAGCCCTGCTGGAAAATCCAGGTGTCCATCATCGCGCGCGCCGGCTGCCCGGTCGATTCCTCGATCGCGTCCCAAAGGTCGCCGGTCTCGGCGTTGGCGTACTGATGCTTCCTGAGATAGCGCGAGATGCCCTTGCGGAATTCCTCGGCGCCGAGGAACTGCTCGAGCATCCGCAACACCGCGGCGCCCTTTTCGTAGGTGAGCACGTCGAACATCGAGCGGCAGTCCTCGGGACTCAGCACGGTGTACTCGATCGAGCGGGTGCTCTTGAGCGCGTCGATCGCCATCGCGGCGCCGCGCGAAACGCCGAAGCTTTCCCAGCGCTTCCATTGCGGTTTCCAGGCGTCCACCGCAAGCATTTCCATGAAGGTGGCGAAGGCTTCGTTGAGCCAGATTCCGTTCCACCAGCGCATCGTGACCAGATCGCCGAACCACATGTGGGCGTTTTCATGCGCGACGACGTCGGCGACGCGTTCCAGTTCGGCGCGCGACGCGGTGCGGTCGTCGGCCAGCAGCGCGGTTTCGCGAAACGTGATCGCGCCCAGATTTTCCATCGCGCCGGCTGCGAAGTCGGGAATCGCGATCAGGTCGAGTTTGTCGCCAGGATACGGGATGCCGTAGTAGCCGGCGAAAAATTTAAGCGAAAACGCGCCAATCTGTTTGGCCCATCCGGTGAGCGCGCCCTTGCCGGGCGCGTGCACCACGCGCAGCTGCGTGCCGGCATCGACCGCTTCGGTCGCCTCGAATTCTCCAACGATGAAGGCGAGCAGATAGGTGGACATCCGGATGGTGTCCCTGAAGACGACCGCCTTTTTGCCATGGCCGAGCGGGCGCGTGGATTTCACGCCGGCGTTGGAGAGCGCGGCAAGATTTTCATCGACCACCAGGGTCACGCCGAAGACCGCCTTGAGCGCCGGCTCGTCCCAGCAGGGCAGCGCGCGGCGCGCGTCGGTCGCCTCGAACTGAGTGGTCGCGAGCATATGGGTTTTGCCGGCGGAATCGACGTACTGACTGCGATAAAAGCCGTGCAGTTTGTCGTTAAGCACGCCGCGGAAGCGGATTTTCAGCGTCCAGTCGCCCGGTTCGAGCGGCTCGGGAAAATGAAAGCTGGCGCGTTCGCGCGCCGGCTCCAGCGTGATCCGCGCGGCCAGCGATTTTCCCGCGCGCTCGGCCGTGACCGCGTCGATTTCGAGTTCGAGCGCGTTGAGCGTAACCTCGGCGGTCGCCTGATGAACCTTGACGGCGACCGTCTCCTCGCCGTCGAAAGTGAACGCGCGCAGGTCCGGCGTCAGGCGCAGGTCATAGCGTTCGGGCGTAACGTTGGCGGGCAACCGGTATTCCAGCGCCTTGTCGGCGGCGAGCGAAGTTTCCTGATCGAACATCGGACGGTCTTCTCCGGAATTGGATCGTCCGGGCGCCAGGGGACGCGCTCCCGGACGATGTATTGTAAGCGCAAAGGACCGTTCGAGGCGAGTTCGGCGCGCCCCGCGACGCGCCTCAGGCGCGGGCGAGTTCGGCGAAATTGGTCAGGCGCGCCCCCGCCCCATCGAGCGCCGCGCGGATTCGCGGATCGGTCAGCAATTCGACCTCGCGCCAGGCCGCCAGTGACGGCGGTTGCGCGCCGATATCGGCCGCCGGATGGAAATAAAGCTCGGTCAGGCCCGGCCGCAAGCGATGGATCACGCCGAGCAGATAGCCGGCGCTCAGATGGCCGCTCTGATGCAGTCCGAAGAGCCAATCGTTCGTGCGAATTCCCCGCGCCGCCATCATCCGGCGGGTCCGGCGCGAGAGCGATCGAAAAATTATCGCCTCGATCAATTTGCGCGGCAGATGGTCGCGCGCGAGCCTGAGCGTGGTCAGCACCGGCTCGCGCGGCAGCCGCATGCAGGGCACGCGATACTCGGCGCACAGTTCCAGCAAAATGTCCGCGATCGCGGGATGGACGTGAAAGTTGAGATGGCCGTCGATATGCGCGAGCCGCCCGACCAGTTCGAGATGCGTATCGATTTGCGCGCGGATTTCGTCGCGCAGCGGCGCGCGCGCCCGGCGGCTGAAGAAATAGCGCATCCCGGCGCCGACCGGATTGTCGCCGAAGCGACCGGCGGCGTCCACGAGGCCACGCAGACGCGCGGGGCCGAGCACGCTCCCGCCCATGCATACGACCAGATGCAGGCCAACGTCGAGGGCGGGGTTTTCGCGCGCGAGCGCGGCGGCTTCGTCGCGCGCCGCCCCCGCGACCATCAGGCTGGCCGCCGTGAGCACGCCTTCGCGATGGGCGCGCAGGATGCCGGCGTTGGCTTCGCGCGAGAGGCCGAAATCGTCGGCCGTGACGATTACCGCGCGCGCGCCGTCACGCCCTCGGGTTGCGCCTCCGCGAGGGGCTTGATCGACCGTGCTCATTGGCGCAATTCTGCTGGCCCATGCGTCATTCCACAAGCGCGCCGACGCCCGCCAGATCGGCCCAGGCGCGAACCAAACGGCCCGCTCGGCGCGCGGCGGCAGCGCAATGATCCTGATTTTCTGCGCGTTTCGCGCGGAGTTCGGACCGCTCCACGCGCGTTTGGAGTCGGTTAAAAAGCTCGATTCCGACGCCCTCAAGGGATGCCACGGCAAGCTTGGCGGAGTGCCGGTGATACTCGCCGAGAGCGGCATCGGGATGCGCCGCGCACGCGCGGCGGCGCGCCGCCTGTTCGATCGCGAGCGCGGAATCGATCTGGCGCTGCTCACCGGGGTGGCCGGGGCGCTGGCCGCGCCGCTCGCAATCGGCGACCTGGTGTTGGCGGATCGCGTGATGGCGCGGGCGGACGACGGCTATCGCCCGGAAATGACGATCGAAACGCCGCCGGAGCAATTCGCGCGCGCGGCCGCCGCGCTCGCCGCCGCCGGCCTCGCGTACACGCGCGGCGCGCTTCTGACCAGCCGGATGGCGATCGCAACCGCCGTCGAAAAACGTCTGGCCGGCGCCCAGAGCGGCGCGATCGCGGTCGATATGGAAACGGCGGCGATCGCGCTCGAAGCCGAGGAACGCGGCGTGCCGTTCATCGCGATGCGCACGATTATGGACACCGTCGATCACGATCTGGCGGCGGCGAAATTCGCCACTCCCGACGGCACGGTGAAAATCGGCAAGGCCGCGGCGGCTCTGTTGACGCATCCGGCGACGGTAATCGGCGTAATCCGGCTGGTGCGGAACCTCAGGCGCGCGGCGGACGCGATGGCCAATGCGGTCGCGCTGACGGTCCCGCGGCTCCATTGACCGGGACGCGCCGGGGCGCGGCCGCGCAACGGCGGCGCGGCCGGGAACCGCGCGCGAATCAATCGGCGCGCGCGGCGGTTCGGCGATCGTCGGAACCCGCCCGCCTGCCGCCGGCTCCAGCCCGAGCTTCCCGAAAGGCCGCGGCGTCATAGGGGAAATCCGCCAGATGGCGCGCGATCGCGTCCGCGTCGCCGTAGCTTTCCGGCCGCGTCACGATATGCAGCATCAGGGCCAGAAGCGGCAGATACATAAAGACGCTGGCCCACGCGATTTCGTCGGCGCCAATCACAAACAGCATCGTGACGCCAAAGCCGACGATGCCCAGATAGAGCGCCGGTCCGAGCAGCGCGCGCGAGGGCAACGCGGTCAGCGCGCCGCGCGGCCGCGCGCCGCCGCGATTCATCCAACCGTCGAGCGCCTGAAAAATCGCGACCGCGATCGCCGCCACGAAAAACCATCCCAGGTAGTTGCTGATGGGCACGCCAAAATGCGGTCCCGGCGGGTCGTACCAGAAAATCCGCCCGAGAAACCATCGATCGCCGCGCACGCTCAGCGGATCGACCGTCATATCGACCATCACCATGAACAGCGCCGCCATGATCCAGACGCGCGGGGCGCGCCGGATTTTTCGCGTGTCGAGAATCCGCAGATCGAAACCGCGCCGATAAGGCGGCGCCGCCGCCAGCAGCGCGACCGTGTAGCTGGCGAAACCGAGAAAGGTGAACGACAGCGAATCCATAAAGGGCACGCCGGCGATCCAGAGCTCGCGGCCGCGCGTCGCCTGAACGTAATGGTACAGTCCGAACGGAAACCCGTTATGCACCGAACTCCACTCACAGGCGAGCGAAACCGCGTAGGTCAGCGCCGTGAAAAGGAGCGTCGTGCGCACGCCGAAATTGACGATCGAGCTGAACAGAAACGCCGCAAGAAAGACAAATACATACGGGCGCAGCGCGATTGTGGCGATCAGCAAATGCATCGGCGGCTCAGGCGGCGGCGCGCGCCGCGCCGATTTCACGGAAAAATTTCACCGCGCGCTCCAGCCCCTCGTCAATCGGCGCGGGCGCGTAACCAAGCTCGGCGCGCGCCTTCGACGAATCGAAAAACATCTTTTTGCGCGCCATCCGCACCTCGACCACGCTGGCGCGCGGCGCGCGATGCGTAATGGCGCGCGCGACCGCCTCCGCGCCCAGCGCGAAACCATAAGCCAGCGCCCACGGCACGCGGATGCGCGGCGCGGGCAATCCAGCGATACGGCCGAGGCGCGCGAGCAGCGCCGCGAGCGTCAGGTTCTCGCCGCCCAGAATATATTTCTCGCCGATGCGGCCGCGCTCGGCGGCCAGCACGTGGCCGCGGGCGACATCTTCGACGCAGACCAGGTTGAGTCCCGTTGCGACGTAGGCGGGAATCCGCCGATTGAGAAAATCAACGATAACGCGGCCGGTGGGCGTGGGTTTGAAATCGAGCGCGCCGATCGGCGTGGAGGGATTCACGATCACCACCGGCGCGCCGGCCCGCGCCGCTTCGAGCGCCGCCTGTTCGGCGATAAACTTCGACCGCTTGTAGGGGCCGATCATGGCGCCGAGCGAAACCGGCGTATCCTCGCGGCCGATTCCGTCCGCGCCGATGCCGAGCGCGCCGACCGTGCTGGTATAGACGACGCGGCCGACCCCGGCGCGAACCGCGGCGGCGATCACGTTGCGCGTGCCGCCGACGTTCGCCGCGTACATCGGGGCCGCGTCCGGCGCCCACAGGCGATAATCGGCGGCGACATGATAAACCTCGGCGCATCCGGCCACCGCGCGCGCCACCGCAGCGGGATCGCACAGATCGCCGGTGACGATTTCACAGTCGATTGCGGCGAGCGCGCGCAA
Source organism: Deltaproteobacteria bacterium (assembly GCA_027403435.1). GTDB lineage: Bacteria > Desulfobacterota > Binatia > Binatales > Binataceae > JADMIL01. The sequence continues at coordinate 11,419 of DAHZDR010000178.1, read as the reverse complement.
GTCGGAGGCGCCGCGCGCCAGCGCGCGCACCTCCCGGCCGCGCTCCAGCAGCGCGCGCGCCACATGCGCGCCGACGAAGCCGTTGGCGCCGGTTACGAGCGCCCGCGCCGCCATCTTCCCGCTCCTCTATGCGCCGCCGCGGGCGGCGACCGCCGCGGCGGCCGCGTGGCCCGAGGCGACCGCGCTTTCGATCGTCGCGGGCAAGCCGGTCTGCACCCAGTCGCCCGCGAGGAACAGGTTTTCGATCGGCGTGACGGTGGAGGGACGGCTGCGATCCGAGAGCGGATCGGGCGCGATCGTCGCGTGCTTTTCCTTGATCACGATCGCCTTCAGAATGCGCGCGTCGCGCGCCGCCGGAATCATCGCGCGCATATCCGTCATCACGATTCCGGCCAATTCATCGTTCGCGTAATCGATAAAATTACGCGCGCCGCTGATCACAAAGCTCAAATATCCGGGCGCGCGCTCGCCGTGACGCTCGAAGATCCGCCGTTTGTTGAAGAGCCATTGCGTGGTCGTGCCGATAAATCCGACGAACGCGGACTCCGTAACCTCGCGATCGAGCCACAGATGGACGCAGATGATCGGCGAGCTTTTGAGCGCGGCGAACCGCGAATAGAAAGGATCGGCGACCGCCGCCTCGGGCATCAGCTTGAGCAGATTGCGCGGCGGCACGGCGGCGACGAAGTTCGCCGCGCACAACCGGCCGCCGTCGCGCAGGCGAACCGCCGCAATTCGGCCGGCGGCGTCGAAATCGAAGCCGTCAACGATCGCGCGGGTCGCAACCACGCCGCCGGCGCGGTCGATTAGCGCGCTGGCCGCGCCGCAATAGAGATCGCTCAGGCCGACGCGCGAATAGACGAACGCGGAGTCGGCGCGGCGCGAAAAAAACGCCCGCTTGAGCACCTCGGCGAGCAGCGCCGCCGAAGACAGCTCGGGATCGTCGTTGAGCGTCGCGAGCGCGAGCGGATACCAGAAGCATTGGCGGGCGCGCGCGCCCTGCCCCAGCAGGTCCATCAATTCCGCGACGCTCATCCGCGCCAGCCGTTCGCGATCGCGCCGTCGCAGCGCCATCAGGCGCATCCCGCCCAGCATCAGCCGCAGGCGCTCGCGGATCGAAAGATGACGATAGCGCAGCAGCGCCCCGCTCATGTGAAACGGGCCGGGCAGGCGCGAGGTGCGCAGCGTCGCGCGCCGGCCGGGTCCGTCGAGCATTTCGATTTCGAGATTGCGATGGAAAATCAGCCGATTGCGCGCGCCGATACGGTCGAGGAATTTCAACGTCTCGTGATAACAGCCCATCAGCACGTGCTGGCCGTTATCGACAAAATCGCCGGTCTCCGGATCGACAAACGAATAGGCGCGACCGCCGAGGCCGGGCTTGCTCTCGAGCACGGCGACGCGAAATCCTTTTTCCGCCAGCGCGACTCCGGCCGCGAGTCCGGCGAAGCCGCCGCCGATTACGACGACGTCCTTTGCTTCGACCGCCATCTGGTCCAGTTCGCGCCGCGCGCCAGCCACGCGCGGCCCCACACGCCCGCGAGCAGCGCGAGTTTGCGCGCGCTGGAAAGGCTATGGCGCCGTTCGAACACGCGGTAATCGGAACGGATAATTTCGCCGAGGATCGCGGAATAGATCACGCGCATGCCCTCGGCGGCGAGCATCGTGGGCCGATCCGGTTCGGGCAGCGCCGCTTCCGCCTCACGGTAAAAGGCGCGCGCGCGATCCGCCTCGAACGCCATCAACGAGCGGAACTCCGGCGTATGGACGCCGCGCAACACGTCGTCTTCGGCGACGCCGAAACGGCGCAGATCTTCGCGCGGCAGATAGATACGGCCGCGGGCGGCGTCCTCGCGCACGTCGCGCAGGATATTGGTGAGCTGAAACGCGATCCCGAGCTTTTCCGCATAGATCCGCGTGGCCGGTTCGCGATAGCCGAAAATTTCGATACAGACGAGGCCGACCGCCGAAGCCACGCGATGACAATACAGTTCAAGGCCGGCGAAACTCTCGTAGCGCCGCCGCGTCAGGTCCATCTCGACGCCATCGATCACTTCCTCGAAATGGCGGCGCGGAATGTTGAAGCGGCGGACATTGTCGGCGAGCGCCCGCGAAATCGGACGCCGTGGCGCGCCCGCATAGACGTTGGCCAATTCCTCGCGCCAGCGCTCCAGCATCGCGGCGGGATCCGCGACCGATTCGTCGTCGGCGATATCGTCGATAAACCGGCAAAAGGCGTAAACCGCGTAAAGCGCGCGGCGCTTCTCCCGCGGCAGGAGCATGAAGGCGTAATAGAAATTCGACGACGCGCGCCGCGTCGCCTCCGCGCAGCGCGCGTAATCGCGCGCCAGCGCCGCCGACGACGCCGCGGCCGGCCGCATGCCGATCTTTTCAGTCCGCAATACGCCCACGAATCGCGTCCCATCCGAGCGCCAGGTAGTCGCGCTTGCCGAGTTTGGGCCGGGCGCGGAAGACATCGTAGCCGGCGTCTTCGATCGCCCGCAAAATCCGGATTCCGCCGCCGGCGAACATCAGCACGTCCCGCGCCAGCCGGCGATCGACCGCGCGCGCCAGGCCCGCGCCCTCCCGCAGCATCGCCCGCGCGATCGCAATCTCATCACGCATCAGCGCGACGAATTCCGCGCCGACCCGGCCGGCGCCGAGCGCTTCGCGAGTCACGCCGAAGCGCGCCATCTCCCGGCGCGGAAAATAGATCCGCCCCTTGGCGAAATCGACCGCCACGTCCTGCCAGAAATTCGCCAGCTGCAGCCCGCTGCACACCAGGTCGGAAAGCCGCTGGCGCTCCGCGTCGCGATAGCCGAACAGATAGAGCGTCAGGCGCCCGACCGGATTCGCCGAATAGCGCGTGTAGCCGAGCAGCTCTTCCAGCGTCTCAAAGCCGGCGAAATTCACGTCGGAGCGAAACGCCCGCAGCAAATCGGCGAACGGTTCGCGCGGGAGGTCGAACCGCCGCACGGTTTCCGCCAGCGCGACGAACACCGGATGCTGCGGCGCGCCGGCGAAGGCCGCGTCAAGCCCGCGTTCCCAGTCGTCGAGCCGGGCGAGACTGCGCTCCTCGTCGGCAAAATCGTCGGCGATGCGCGCGTAGGCGTATATCGCGTGCATATGCGGCCGCATCGCCCGCGGCATCAGCCACGACGCGACCGTGAAATTTTCGTAATGCGATCGGGCGAGCCGTCCGCACCATGCGTACGCCTCGGCGACGCCAATCGATCCCGGTCCGGCTGCCGCGGCGTCTCGAGTCGGCGCGAAGCCAAGCGCGCCGCGCCGCGCCCTTGCGCTCGATTCCGCCATCACGCCCGCTCCGCGCCGGCGCCGATCAGTTCGCGCGCCGCCGCCCGCGCCCAACCGTCGGTCTCCAGCGCGTCCTCCAGCGTGCGCGCCGGGCCGTTGCGATGACGCCCCATCACCGTCTCCAGATGGCGCGGGATATCGGCGAAACTCCCCCGTCCGCCGAGAAACGCCGCGACCAGCTCCTCGTTCGCCGCGTTGAGGCAGGCCGGCATCGTGCCGCCCGCGCGCAGCGCCTCGTAGGCGAGGCCTAGACAGGGGAATTTAGCCGCGTCCGGCGCCTCGAACGTCAGGTTCGCGCAGCGCGCGAATTCAAGGCGGTTCAGATGGTCCAGCGGCAGCCGTTCGGGATAGGCCAGCGCGAACGCGACCGGAATCGCCATGTCGGGAACCGCCATCTCCGCCAGCACCGACCCGTCCACCAGCTCGACCATCGAATGAATCACGCTCTGCGGATGGATGACCACGTCGATTCGCTCCGGCGCGAGATCGAACAGCCAGCGCGCCTCGATCACTTCGAGGCCCTTGTTCATCAGCGTCGCCGAATCGATCGTGATCTTGGCGCCCATTTTCCACGTCGGATGATTAAGCGCCTCGGCGACCGTAATCGACGCGAAGCGATCGCTTGGCCAGGCGCGGAACGGTCCGCCCGAGGCCGTCAGGATAATTCGCCTGACGCTCTCGCGCGGGCGGCCTTCAAGGCATTGAAAGACCGCGTTATGCTCGCTGTCCACCGGCAGCAGGCGCACGCCGTGCTCGCGCGCCGCGCGCGTCACCACTTCGCCCGCGACGACCATCACTTCCTTGTTGGCGAAGGCGATATCCTTGCCCGCCCGAATCGCCGCGAGCGTCGGCCCGAGTCCGATCGCGCCGACCATCGCCGACATCACCAGCCGCGCCCGCGGATGCGTCGCGACGGCGATCGCGCCTTCCGCGCCGACGAGGATGCGCGGCTTGAGCGGCGCGATCCGCGCCGCCAGCTCGTCGGCCAACTGGCGCGTCGCGACCGCAACCAGCTCCGGCGCGAAACCGCGAATCTGCCCGGCGAACAATTCCACGTTGCGCCCGGCCGCCATCGCCACCACCCGGAAACGATCGCGGAAACGGCCGATCACGTCGAGCGTGGTGACGCCGACCGATCCGGTCGATCCCAGTATTGCGATCTCCTTCATGCCATCCGCCGCGGCTTTAGCGCGCCGCTCCTTCAGCCATCCGCCGCCTGAGCCGGCCCAGCGCCATCAGCGGAAAATAATGCGCGTACATGTGATAGCGGAGATAAAAATGATTCGGGAACCCCGTGCCGGTGAATTCCAGCTCCTCCCAGCGGCCCGCGCCGTTCTGCTCGGCGAACAACCACCCCGCCGCGCGCATCAGATTGTCGCTCAGTCCGTCCTCGCCCGCGAGCAGGCCGATCATTCCCCACGCGGTCTGCGAGGGCGTGCTCGCGCCCTTGCCCTTGAGCGACGGATCGCGATCGGCAAGACAGCTTTCGCCCCATCCGCCGTCCGCGTTCTGGACCGACTTTAGCCACGCCGCCGCGCGCTTGATCCACGCTTCATTCATATCGACGCCAATCGCGCGCAAACCCGAGAGCGCCGAGAACGTGCCGTAAATATAGCTCACGCCCCAGCGGCCCCACCATGAGCCGTCGGGTTTTTGATCGCGCTTCAGCCATGCGATCGCGCGCCGCGCCACCGGATGGTCGGCGCGATAACCGACCGCCGCCATCATCTCGAGCACCCGTCCGGTCAGGTCCGCGCAGGCCGGATCGGTCGAAGCCTCGACGTCGGCGAACGGCGCGTGATTGAGCCATTGCGAATCGTTGTCGGCGTCGAACGCGGCGAAGCCGCCGTTGCGCCACTGCATGCCCATCACCCAGTTGGCGCCGAGCCGCATCGCCCGTTCCCGCGCGGCGGCGTCGTCATGCGCCGCCTCCGCCAGCACCATCAGAATAACCGCCGAATCGTCAACGTCGGGATACCAGTCGTTGTAAAACTCGAACGCCCATCCGCCCGGCTCCAGCGCGGGCCGCTTCACCGACCAGTCGCCGCGCTTGAAAATTTGATGATCGATCAGCCAGCGCGCCGCCCCGCGAATCGCCGGATGGTCGCCCGGAACGTCCGCGTCCAGCAGCGCCTTGGCCGCCAGCGCGGTGTCCCAGTTGGGCGAAACGCACGGTTGATAAAGGATGCGGTCGCCCTGGTCCCAAATCAACTCGCGCGACGCCTCCAGCGCCTTGACGATCACCGGATGGTCGTTGCGGTAGCCAAGCCCCTTCAGCGCCATCGGACTCAGCAGGTAGCACGGCTGGATTCCGCCCCACGAGCCATTGGCGTCCTGATGCTCGAGCAGCCAGTTCTCGGCGTGGCGGAGCGCGCGGGCGCGCAAGCCGCGCAGCCGTATCCGATCGTAGCCGCGCAGGATTTTATCGGCGGCGAGCAGCGCGTTGCGCAACGACAGCGGGCGCCGGCCGCGCGGCATCCTGAATTTGGTGAAATGCGGCGGCTGGATATACAGCTCCAGCACCCCTTCGCGCCAATCGATCACCCGCGCCGGACGCGCCGCCTGCAGCGTCATCAGCGCGAACAGCGTGCCGCGCGCCCATGACGAAAGCTCGTACATGTTTACCGGGAACCATTTCGGCAGCAGCGTGATTTCGACCGGCAGCGCCGGCGTCGCGCTCCACGGCGCCTGGTTCATCGCCGCCAGATAGAAGCGCGCCAGCGTGCCGGCGTTGGCGATTCCGCCGCGCGACAGCACGAAACGCCGCGCCTGGATCAGCGCCTCGTTGTTCGGCCGCATCCCGGTCAGCTTCAGCGCGAAGTAGCTTACGATCGAGGTCGAAAGATGGCTTTCGCCGCCGGGGAACAGCGACCAGCCGCCATCCGCCTGTTGCAGATCCAGCAACAGCCGTTTGAGCCTGGTTTCCAGCTCCGGATCGCGCTCGACCTCCATGAAGCGGTTGAAGATGATGTACTCGGCGTTCATTTCGGCGTTCGCCTCGAGCGCCGCCTGCCAATACCCCTGCGGCCGCTGCTGGCCGATCAGCGCGTCGCGCGCCCGCTCGATCGCGTCATCGAGGCGCGCCGAAAACTCGTCGCGCGCCGGCGCGGCCGCCGCCGCGCCATGCCCATTCATCATCTGCGAAACCTGGTCCATACTTATTTAGCCCCGCGCCGCCGCTCCTTGCCCAGCCGACGCGCACCACCCTTGCTTAACGCCAACGCGCTCAGGGAATCACCGCGCACTTCAGCGCGGCGCCCCGTTCGAGCATCGCAAACACTTCGCTTAACTGGTCCAGCCGCCGGCGCGCGTTGATCAGGCGTCCGGCGCCGAGCCGCCCCGCGCCCAGCATCGCGAACGCGTCGCGCACGTCGCGCGGCCGGAAATGAAACGGCGCCAGCAGCGTCAGGTTGTCGTAATGCATCCGGCGGGTATCGACGCCCAGCGTCGTGCCCGCCGCGCAGCCGCCGAAAAACACCACCCGGCCGCCGCGCCGGACGCGCCGGAACGCGTCCTCCCAGCCCTCCACCTGGCCGGTGCATTCGATCGCCAGATCGGGACCGTAACCGCCATTGAGCGCCGCGATCGCGCCCGCCGCGTCTTCGCGCGCCGCGTCGATCACGCGGTCGGCGCCCATTGCGCCCGCCCATTGGAGCCGTTGCGCGCCGCGTCCGGCGACCGCCACTTCGCGCACGCCGGCCGCCTTCAGCGCCATCGCATGCAGGATACCGAACGCGCCCGCGCCGATAATCAGCGCGGTTTCCCCGCGCTCCGGCCGCGCCATCGCCTGCGCATGCACGACGCATGACAGCGGCTCCAGCAGCGCGGCCTCCTCGAACGGCAGGTCCGCCGGCTTATGAAACGCGTTGCGGGCGACGATATGCGCGGGCAGCAACAGGTAATCCGCGTAGGCGCCCATGACCATGCGGTCCATCGCCCGCGCGCACAGATTTTCCTGGCCGCGCGCGCAGTAAAAGCAGCTTTCGCAGGGCGCCGTCGGCGCCGCCATCAGCGCGTCGCCAGGCTTGAACCGCGCGACGCCCGCGCCCGCCGCCGCCACCACTCCGGCGAATTCATGGCCGAACGGAGCCGGCAGTTGCCACAGCGGATGGCCGCGGCGCCAGGTCTTGAGGTCGGTGCCGCAGCTCAGCGCGCATTCGATCTTCAGCAGCAACTCGCCCGGTCCCGGCGCGGGCGGCGTGAATTCGCGCAACTCGAGCCGCCCCGGTTCGAGCAGCATCGCCTGGCGCGCGCGCGCCGGTAGCGGCGCCGGCGGGTCCCCGTGGATCGCCGCCGCGCTCATAGTTTACGCTCCACCGCGTAGGCCGCGAGCGTTCTGAGCGCGTCGGCGCGATCGTCGAATTGCGCCAACGCGTCCGTGGCCCGCGCAATCAGCTCATGCGCGAACGCCCGCGCCCGCGCCACGCCCATCAGCGCCGGATACGTCGCTTTGCCGCGCGCGGCGTCCTTGTTGGTCCGCTTGCCGACGACTTCCGCCGACGCCTCGACGTCGAGCAGGTCGTCGATCACCTGAAAAGCCAGGCCGAGCGATCGGGCATATTCGCGCAAGGCCGCAAGCTGCGCGGCCGTGGCGCCGCCCAGCCGCGCGCCGCCGCGGACCGCGGCCATGAACAGCGCGCCGGTCTTCTTGCGATGCATCAGTTCGAGTTCGGCGAGTCCCGGCGTCCGCCCTTCGCCGAGCAGATCGATCGCCTGCCCGCCGACCATCCCGGCCGAACCGGCGGCCTCGGCCAACTCCGCGATCGTTTCGAGCAACGCCGCGGCCGCACCCGGCGTCGCCGCGCCCGTCCGCGCCAGCACCATGAAGGCGTCGGTCAGCAGGCCGTCGCCAGCCAGGGTCGCAATCGCTTCGCCGTAAACTTTATGGTTGGTCGGCCGGCCGCGCCGCAAGTCGTCGTCGTCCATGCACGGCAGGTCGTCATGGACCAGCGAATAAGTATGAATCATCTCGACCGCGCAGGCGAAGCCGAGCGCCGCTTCGGGCGCGCCGCCCACCGCCTCGCAGGCGGCCAGGGCCAGCACCGGGCGCAGGCGCTTGCCGCCGGCGAGCAGGCTGTAGCGCATCGCTTCCAGCAGCCTGGCCGCCGGACCGTCCGTTGCGGCGACCGTCGCGGCAAGCGTTCGTTCGATTAGCGCGACGCGCGCTTGCAGGTAGCCGTCGAGATCGAACGCGCGCGCCGCCGTCCGCCCGGCGTTCGCGCCGTATGGCTTCTCCTCGCGCATCATTAACGCTTCGCCATCCAATTTCCGGCGCTTGAACGGCAATCGCGCCAGCTTTCGCTCCACGCGCGCGCCGCCCGCAAACGATTCATGCGCGGGGCGTCCCGCCGCGGCCGCCGCGCACACTGGCGCCGGCCGCGCGCGCCGCCGTCCGGCCTATGACAGGTAATGGCGCACCACCCGCCATGAATCCTTCAGATTCTTGCCGAAATCGAGCGCCACCGTGCCCTCGAATCCCGAATGGAGCCGGCAATCCTTGCAACGGATATCCTGCTTGGTCCGGTAGTACTCCCAGTCGGTGGCCGCGTGCAGCTCCTTGAAGGTCTGGTAATGGCCGTTGGTAATCAGGTAGCAGGGTCCCTTCCAGCCGCGCGGATTCCGCGTCACCGTCGTCCACGGACTGCACAAAAGGTCGCGTTCGCCGACCAGAAAATCAAGGTAGATTGGCGTATTGATCAGTTTGTAGTCGGCGGCAAGCTTGCGCACGCGTTCAAACTTGTACGGCATCTCGTCGGACTTCATGTAGAGGTCGTCGTTGTTCAACACCTGGTAGTGATAACCGGGCGTGACCAGGATGCCGTCAACGCCGAGTCCGCCCAGGAAGCGGATCAGCTCTTCGACTTCCTCGGCGCTGGTTTCACGATAGATCGTCGAGTTGGTCTGCACCCGATAGCCGCGTTCCTTGAGCAGCTTGATCATCTTGACGACGATATCGAAGTGGCCCTGGCGCGCGAGCACGCGATCGTTGGTTTCGCGCATGCCGTCGATATGCAGATTGAAACTCAGATAGGGGCTGGGCGCGACCTGTTTGATAAAGCGTTCGAGCAGAATCGCGTTGGTGCAGATCATCACGTGCCGGCGCTGTTCGTCGATCAGGCGCCGCGTGAGCGGCGCAATATGCTTGTACATCAGCGGTTCGCCGCCGCAGATCGAAACGATCGGCGCGTCCGCCTCGGCCGCCGCGCCGAGCGCGTCGTCGAGCGGCATCTGATCGCGGATCGTGTCCTTGTACTCGACGATCCGGCCGCATCCGATACAGGCCAGGTTGCAGGCATGCAACGGTTCAAGCATCAACACGAGCGGGAAATATTTTTCGCCGGCACGCTTCTTGCTGCGCATGTAGCGCCCAAGGTCCATCATCTGTTTAAGCGGCACGCGCATAGCTTCGGAACTCCTGCCAATCGTCGTAAAACTGGGTTAAGACGCCGCCGGCCCGTCCGTGGCGGCGCCCGCATGGGCGCCGAACAGCCACTGCCGGATCATCGCGATCGCGCTGGCGACATCCGCGCTTTCATCTTCGGCGAACAACATTCCAATCAAAATTCCGTTGAGCATCGACAGCAGCATCCGCGCCACCGCCGCCGCCGGAAAATCCTTGAGACACAAATCCCTGGCCTGCGCCCGCCCAATCAAATCCACCAGCAGGGCGCGATAGCCTTCGTAAAGCTGCATCACCGGACCGGTCAGCGCGTCCGAGGCCAGTTCGCCGCGCAGCAACTGCGCGACAAAAAAACGAATCGATCCGGCGTTATCCCGCACGAACATCAGGTAAAGCTCGATCAGCCGCGTCAGTTGCGCGACTTCGTCGAGCGCGCCCGCCTCTTCCGCGAAATCGATCGCATACGGTTCCAGCAGGCGGCTGAGCACCGCCATGAAGAGGTCTTCCTTGGTCTTGAAGTGCCAGAAAATCAGGGCCTTGCTGACATTGGCGGCGCGGGCGACCTCGGCCATCGAGGTTTCGTGAAAGCCGCGATTCGCGAACAACTCGATTGCGGCCTTGAGGATTTCGTCGCGCGAATCCAAGGCGCGCAACTCCGCCGGGCTCGCGCCCTGCTCCGCCGTATTCACTTTGCTCACGGCCGCCACTGCTTCCCCGCTCCTCCAAGCCGATGAATATCGCGAAATTTCGTCGATCTTCGCATCGCCCGACCGTTTGCCCAACCGGCAGCCACCGATTTGACGATCCGCCGTGGACCGGCACGCTGACCCCGCACGGGCCTAACCATCCGGTCAATAAGTTATCGTAACCCCGCTTAACGGAAAGTCAATAGCGCGCGCCGTCCGCCGGTCCGATCGGTCAGCGCGGCAAACGGATCATGGCGCTGGCCACCGCGGAAGAACGCCGGGCGGCGTCAATCAGGCGGACGGCGGAACGCGCTTCGGCCATATTCGTGCGCGTGATCGCGCCGCCGGCGCCTTGCTCGATCGCGCCGACGAACTCCGCCGCCATCCCGGCGAACCACGCGGCATGGTAAGAGTCGTCGGCCTGATCGGGAACGCTATGGTCTTCGATTTTACCTGACCGTTCAGTCAGAATTGTCCGGTCGCCCTCAATCTCGAGCAGCGCGCGGTCGCCGTAAATCGCCGCCGAGGTGCGGCGCGCGCTGGCGCGCCACGAAAGCGTAATCGTGGCGAGCCGAGGGCCGGGAAATTCAACTCGCAGGTCGGCGAAATCCTCGGCCGTGGAAGCGGACGGATAATCGAGCCATGCGGAAACGCCGATCGGCGCGGCGCCGCCCATCAGCCATTGCGCCAGGTAAAAGACATGCCAGCCGTGATCGATCAGGATTCCGCCGCCGGACTTCGGATCGGTTCGCCAGCGTTCGCCGTTGACTGCGGTTCCGCCGCCGCCGGCCGGTCCGGAGCGCAGGCGCATGAGCGCGAGATGCTGGATTTCGCCGAGCCAGCCCGCGGCAATCAGCCGATGCGCGCCACGGTATGCGGGGGCATGCTTCCAGTTATGCACGCACATCAGAATTCGGCCGTTTTGCGTGGCCAGATTCGCCAAATCGTCAAGTTCGGCGGGATCGAGACACAGCGGTTTTTCGACCAGCACATGAGCGCCCGCGGCCAGCGCCTTGCG
>DAHZDR010000160.1 GCA_027403435.1 Deltaproteobacteria bacterium | reverse complement strand
ACGCCTGACCCTGACCAGCGCGAATCAACTGGACGCCAGCTGCGACACCTACGCTTTCGCGAGCGGCGGCGGCCATGTGGATCTCAAATACGCCGGCCTGCTGCATCCGCTGACGCAGCAGGAACTGGCGCAAATCGACGCGCAGGTGCGCGATCAGGGGAAACTGCTGACGACGATCGACAGCAAGGTTCCGGTGAATCGATAGGACCGGCCGTCCGGTCCGCATTGCGCAAGCGGACGATTTGGCGACGGTCGAAAGCGCGCTCGGTATGACCGGAGGGGTTTGACGCGGAGCTTTCCCAGGGCGCGCGTTGGCGTTAACCGAGCGCGTGCGGCGTGGCGTCGCGCGCCGGCGCGCGCGGGGACGCGGGCAGTTCGACCGCCCGCGCGTCGGTCCAGTTGCGTTCGAGCCGGTAGAATTCGCGCACCGGCTCCTGGAACAGATGAATCACCACGTCGGCGTAATCCAGCACGACCCAATGACCGTGGCCAAAGCCCTCGATCGCCATCGGCCGCTCGGCTTCCAACTCCAGGCGCTCTTCGATACCGCGGGCGATCGCCTGTAGCTGCACGTCGGAACGGCCGGTTGCGACGATGAAATAATCGGCGATCGAACTGAGATGCCCGACTTCGAGCAGGATCAGATCGAAGGCCTTTTTGTCCAGCGCCGCCTCGGCGGCGGCGAGCGCTTTTTGATACGGGGTCAGTTTGGCCATGTCCTCCGCAATCACCGGGCCGCGCGCGCGGTTGGCCGCGACGGATTCATCGGCCGGCCCGATACAGCGCGTGGCGCTCGATATAGTCGGCGATGTCGCCCGGCACGAGGTAGCGAATCGATTGATGCGCCGCGATTTTACGCCGTATTAGCGTGGCTGAAACGGGGAAAAATGTGGTGGCGACGAACGTTAGCGTATGCCCGCTGGAGTTCACGTAATAAGCTTCTTTCAGAGAGTAGCCAAACCGATTCAGCGCCGCAAGTGTCCGCGGATCCGGCCCGGCGGCCGCTCCCGCGGTGGGACGGGTATGCACGGCGAGATGGTTCAGCCGCGTGATTTCGCCGGCCTCCTTCCAGGTTTCGAGCTCGGCGAACTGGTCGCCGCCCATGATCAGGTAAAACTCGGATTGGACGCGCGTGGCCGCGTGAAAGTGGCGGATCGTGTCGATCGTATAAGAGGGGCCGGAGCGCCGCGCCTCCGCCTCCGAAACCATGAAATAACGGTTGCCCTTGGTTCCCAGCCGGACCATCTCCAGCCGATGGTCGGCGGGCGCGAGGTCGTCGCCCGATTTATGCGGAGGCGAGGCGGCCGGGATGAAATACATCAGGTCGAGGCCGAGCTGTTCGCGGTCTTCCTCGGCCGCCCTGAGATGGCCCAGATGGAGGGGATTGAAACTGCCGCCAAACAGCCCGATGCGCATTGTTTGCCTCGTCCCGCGCGGATCGCCGGGCCATCCCGGCGCGGACCGCGCCGGCGCGTCATCCCCGGACCTGGCCCCGCCCGTGAATTACGTACTTGTAGATGGTCAGCTCCCGCAGGCCCATCGGACCCCGCGCGTGCAGCCGATTGGTCGAGATGCCGGTCTCGGCGCCGAAGCCGAATTCGTAACCGTCGGTGAAGCGGGTGGAAGCGTTGACATAGACGGCGGCGGAATCGACTTCGCGGGCGAAGCGCGCGGCGGCTTGCGGATCGGCGGTGACGATCGCGTCGGCCAGTCCCGAGCCGTGGCGGCCGATAAAATCGATCGCCTCGTCGAGCGAAGCGACGGTCTTGACCGCCAGAATCAGGTCGAGATATTCGGCGTCCCAATCGGCGTCGGTTGCGGGCGCGCAATCCGCAAGCAGGGCGCGGGCCCGCGCGTCGCCCCGCAACTCCACGCCCGCGGCGCGCATCCGCGCGCCGATTCGCGGCAGGAAGCGCGGGGCCACGCCGGCGTGAACGATCATGGTCTCCATCGCGTTGCATACCGAAGGCCGGCCGCACTTGGCGTCGAAGCAAATCTCCTCGGCCATCGCGAGGTCGGCCGCGCTATCGACGTAGGTGTGGCAGATGCCGTCGAAGTGGGGCAGGATCGGCACGGCCGAGCCGGCCAGGGCCTCCTTCAGCGCTTTGCCGCCGCGCGGAATGATCAGGTCAAGCGCCTCGGGATGGCGTTTCAGGATTTGGATCGCCTCACGGTCCGGATTGCGCACGATCGCGACGCAGGCCGGATCGAAACCCTCCGCCGCGAGCGCCGCGCCCATCAGGCGCGCCAGTTCCCGATTGGTCTCGAGCGCTTCGCGGCCGCCGCGCAGCACCACCGCGTTGCCGGCCTTGAAGCCGAGCGCGCCGGCGTCAACCGTCACGTTGGGGCGCGCTTCGTAGATAATCGCGATTACCCCGAGCGGAACGCGGGTCTGGCGGATTTCGAGGCCGTTGGGGCGGCGCCACGCGGCGATGGTTTCGCCCACCGGATCGGGCAGCGCGGCGATTTCCTCGACGCCACGCGCGATCGCGCCGATGCGCTCGGCGTTGAGCGTCAGCCGGTCCAGCATCGCGCCCGGGATTCCGGCCGCGCGGGCGTTTTCAAGGTCGGTCAGATTGGCCGCAATCAGGGAGCTGGCGGCGCCGCGCAGCGCCGCCGCCAGCCGTTCCAGCGCGGCGTTTTTGCGCGCGGCCGGGGCGAGCGCGAGTCCGCGCGCCGCGCGCCGCGCCGCGGCGAGCATCGTCAGAATTTCCGTTTCCAGGTTCATCCCAAATCTTCAATCAGCACGAAGTTGTCGCGATGGATAATCTCGTCGGCGACCTTGTAGCCCAGGATCCGCGTGATTTCCTGCGAGCGCAGTCCCTTCAACCTTAACACGTCGGCGGCGGGATAATTCACCAGGCCGCGGCCGAATTCCATTCCTTCATGGTCGAGCAGGCTGACGCAATCGCCGCTGGAGAATTCGCCGCGCACGTCGCGGATTCCGGAGGGCAGGAGGCTGCGGCCGCGATTGCGCAGCGCGTCGGCGGCGCCGCGATCGAGGGCGAGCGCGCCGGCCGGCTTGAGCGCGAAGGCGATCCAGTGCTGGCGGCCGCGCATCCGGCGCCGCGCCGGCAGGATCAGCGTGCCAATCTCGCGTTCGGGATCGAGGGCCGCCAGCAGCGCGCCGGATTCGCGGCCGGGCGCGATAATCACGCCGATTCCGGCGCGCGCGGCCTGGCGCGCGGCCTTGACCTTCGCCGCCATCCCGCCGCTGCCGAGCGGTCCCGCGCGATCGGCGGCGAAACCGCGCATCCCGGCCGCGGCGTCGGCGACCAGCGGAATCAGCCGGGCGTCGGCGTTTTT
>DAHZDR010000152.1 GCA_027403435.1 Deltaproteobacteria bacterium | reverse complement strand
ATCGTTGACGCCGCAAGAATCGCCAGCTTCGCCTCGTCGATCAAATCGCTCCGATCGCCAAACGCGAGCTTCGCGATAAACAGCGACATCGTAAAGCCGATTCCCGCCAGCATCCCGAGGCCCACCAGCGTTCGCCACGTCATCCCGCGCGGCAACGCGCCGACTCCCGTCCATACCGCGAGCGCGGTCGCGCCGATTACGCCGATCGGCTTGCCGATCATCAGGCCGAGCGCCGTGCCGGCCGCCGCCGGCGCCGCGATCGCGCCAAGTCCGAGCGCGCCGAAGCTCAGGCCCGCGTTGGCCAGCGCGAAGATCGGCAAAATCGCGAAATTGACCCACGGATTGAGCAGATGTTCGAGATGGCGGAGCGGCGAGGCGTGGCGTTCCTCGCGATGCGGTTCGACGGCAAGGAACTCGTCGCCGGGCGCGTCGTGCGAGCCGCGGCCGCGCCGGGCGCTCCCGGGCACGCACAGGCCGACGATCACGCCCGCGATCGTCGGATGCACGCCGCTCATGGCGACCGCGCACCAGAGTCCCGCGCCGATTAGCAAATACAGCCATAGCCGCCGGAATCCCGCCAGGTTGATCGCGATCAGAACCGCGGTCGCGGCGGCCGCCGCGCCCAGCGCCGCCAGCGAAAGCGTTGCGGCGTAAAAGAGGCCGATCACGAGGATCGCGCCAAGGTCGTCGATAATCGCGAGCGCGGTCAGAAAAGCCGCCGCCGACGCCGGCACGCGCGGCCCCAACGCGCGCATCACGCCGAGCGCGA
Source organism: Deltaproteobacteria bacterium (assembly GCA_027403435.1). Lineage (GTDB taxonomy): Bacteria > Desulfobacterota > Binatia > Binatales > Binataceae > JADMIL01. The sequence continues at coordinate 1,148 of DAHZDR010000152.1, read as the reverse complement.
AGGCGATATCGGTCGCCATCGCGATACCCCATCCGTGCGCGGCGCCGCCGCCATGCGCCAGCGCCGCATAGAGCGCGATCGGCGCGACCATCCCGCCCACGGCCGCAATCGCCGGAGTCGCCGCCGCGCGGAAAGAGTTGAGCCGGCCTTCGGTCAATTCATATTTGATTTCGAGTCCGACCTGGAGAAAAAACAGCGCCATCAGCAGGTCGTTCACCCACCATTCGAGCGGCGCCGAAACCGCGAACCGGCCCGCGCCGATAGTCGCCGCCGTATGCCAAAGCGCCGCGTAGCCGTGGCGCCACGGCGAGTTCGCCCAACCGAGGGCGGCCAACGCCGCGCCGAGCAGCATCGCGCCCGCCAGTCCCTCCCACCGCAACCATCGCTTCATCATTTTTTCGCCGCCGTGAGCGTCGCTTGAGGCGCGGCTCAAAGCCACGCCGCGAGCCAACTCTACGGACGGCGCGACGGCCGATCGAGCGGATCGGCCACAAGTTTGCGCAAGTCGCGAACGAGAATTTTCGGGAAACGCCTAACTCAGGTGGGTCTGGAGCCGCCGGACCTGCCGGAGTCGCCCTTGGTCACCGGTACGGCGCCGAACGGCGTAATTTTGTAGTCGGCGCCCCGTTGCGCCGCGGGCTTCCTGATCGCCCAGACCAACGTGACAAGCCATCCGGCGACGGTCCAGCCAAAGCACAGATTCATCACAAAAATGCTCTGGAAATTCGGATGATCGAAAATAATCGCGACCACTGTGGGCAGAAAATAGGTGAGAATCGCGAGCGCCGGAATGGCGATAAAGAGCGTCGTGTCGCCCCAGGTCTTTTGGTCGGTGAGCGGCATCGTCGTGACGCTGCAAAGGAAGGCGAACCCGACGATAAACATCCACAGCTTGTGCTCGGGCGGCAGCGCCAGCAGTCGGCCCGCCGAGGCCGCAAGCACCGCCGCGATAACCAACGCGACGGCGATCGACAGCGCCAGCGTAGACAGCCATTCGACGAACGCGGGATCGTTGAAATTGCCCATATCGCGTTTTGACCAACGTTTTACGTTACAATCGCACTAATTAGCGCATATATACGAATAGGTCAACAAATCCGCTATAAGCTAGAATAGCGCAACATACTGGCGCTTTCTATCGAATAATT
>DAHZDR010000149.1 GCA_027403435.1 Deltaproteobacteria bacterium | reverse complement strand
GGCAGCAAGGGTATCGGCCGCGCGATCGCGCTCGCGATGCTCGCGGAGGGCGCCAACGTGCTAGCCTGCGCGCGTGGCGCGGAAGCGCTCGCCGATCTCGCCGCCGCCGCGCCGGCCTCCGGCGGACGGCTCGCAACGCTCGCCGCCGACTTGCTGGACGGCGACGCGATTAACCGCGTCGCCGCGCGCTGCGCCGAAGCCTTCGGCCGCGTCGATATCCTGATCAACAACGCCGGCGGCGCCCGCACCGGCGAATTTCTCGAACTCGAAGATCAGGCATGGCTCGACGATTGGCGGCTCAAGTTCTTCGGCTACGTGCGGATGGCGCGGGCGGCGATGCCGTTGATGGAACGCGGGGGCGGCGGCGTGATCGTCAACATTATCGGCGCGGCCGCGCTCACCCCACGCCGCTCCTACATGATCGGCGGCGCCGCCAACGCCGCCCTCAACCACTTCACCAAGGCGCTTGCCGATGAAGGCTCCCGCCGCCACGTGCGCGTGGTCGGCGTCAACCCCGGACCGATTCTGACCGAACGCCTGCTCAAGCTGCGCGGCGCGCTGCTCGGCGGGAATTCCGTCCAGGACGACGCGCTCAGCCGGATGACCCCGCTGGGCCGCGTCGGCACGCCCGAGGAAGTCGCCGATCTGGCGCTGTTTCTCGCTTCTCCGCGCGCCGCCTTTATTCACGGCGCCAATATCACGATCGACGGCGGTTATACCCAGGGCCTGATGGGTTGACGGAAAAATACTCAGTCCGGTTTCTTGAACCATTGCGCCGCGCGCGCCAGCGTCGGATAGCCGGATCCAATCTGGATCAGCACGCCGTGGCTCGACCGCGGCGAAATGAAGGCTTCGTACGCATCGGCCGAGAATTCGCGCTCGTCCACAATTTTCACGCCCTCGCGCTTGAGTTCCCCGATTCTGTCCTTCGCCTCCGGCGCGTCAAACGTCAGGTGATGCACCCCTTCGCCGCGCTTTTCGAGAAACGCCGCGATAAACGAATTCTCCCCGAGCGGCTCCAACAATTCGATCGTCGTCCCGCCCAAATCGAATTCGGCCAGCCGATAGCCCGCCGCGTGGTTCTCATGTTCGTACAGAAACGTCGCCCCCAGCCGTTCCTCGAAAAATCCCCGCGCCGCCGCGACGCTCTTTACCGCGATTCCGATATGATCGAGCTTGCCGATCGCTTGCTTCGCCATCTAATTTATTCTCCGCGCCCCCCGCGCGACTGGCTATCCGCGCGCCTCCCTAATAGACCCGCTTGCCGCGCCACATGCCGGTTTCGATCAGCGATCCGCCGCCGTAACACGAATAGCCGCCGTTGAAGTTGTCACCCTGCATGCGCGCGTTATAAAGACACGAGGTCCCGTCCGGCATCTGCACGCGGACCATGACCTGGTTGCCGCTGATCGAGGCCTTCGAGACCTTTCCGGTCTGGTTCATGTTGTAGCAAACCATATTCCCATACGAGCATCGATAACTCCCGGTCAGGCCGGACCCCCCCTGGATAAGCGTAATCCTGATGTTCTGCTGGGCGTTGCATCGGCTCGGCGGGGAGGTGTTGCAGTATGCGACCGACGTGCCCTCGAACACGCCGGCGATCTTGCTGTCGCCCGGCGCCGGAGCCGCGCTCGCCGGCGACGGCATCGACACGTACCCGCCGTTGCCCGGCGAGCATCCGCCAAGAATTGCGACGCCGACCACGGCCAGCGCCGCCGCAATCGTCCAACGAACTATTCTACTGTATATTGTATGAACATTCATTTGATATTGCCGCCTTCCGCCGCCGCGCCGCGCGCCTTTCCGTTCGCAGCCTAGGCGCCCGCCAAACCTCGGGTCAAGCCGCCGCCGCCGCGCCCATTCCACGTCTTGACATTTCCTCCCCGCTGGAAGTTGATTCACTATAACCAATCCGGCGCGCTGGTAAGGAGGCCTCCGATGACACGGAATATCGACGCCGACGGCCATATTGTCGAGCCACCCCCCCTCTGGAACGAATACGTCGAGCCGCAATGGCGCGATCAGATGATCAGCATCCGCCGCGATCGCGACGGCCACGACGTTTTCTATATCAACGGCGCACCGCGCGGTTCGCTCGGCCGTTCGGTCGCTTCCTCGATGATTCCCGGCGGCTTCCTCGAAAGCGCTTACGCGCGCGAGCCAACCTGGGACGATATTCTTCCCGGCAGCTACGACTCGCACGAGCGGATCAAAGTGATGGACGCCGAGCGTATCGATGTCGCCGTCCTTTATCCCTCGCTATGGCTGGTTTACGGCGACTTCAACGATCCACAACTCGCCGTCGCCGCCTGCCGCGCCTACAACAACTGGATGGCCGATTTTTGCCGACCCTATCCCATGCGGCTTTACGGCGTCGCGCCGATGCCGGTGCAGGAGGTCGACGCGGCGATCGCCGAAATGCGCCGCGTCGTGCGCGATCTCAATTTCAAGGCGGTCTTCATCCGGCCCAATCCGTTCAACGGCCGCCGCCTCAACGACCCCGCCTATGACCCCTTCTGGCGCGAAGCCCAGGAACTCAACGTCCCCGTCGCGATCCATTCGAGCTTCGGCACGCGGATGCCCACGCTGGGCGGCGATCGCTATCGCGACCCGTTCTTCTTCCACATGGTGTGCCATCCGTTCGAACAGCAGGCCGCCTGCATGGACCTGATCTGCGGCGGCGTGCTGGCGCGATATCCGCGCCTGCGCGTCGGCTTCCTCGAATCCGGCGTCGGCTGGCTCGGCTATTGGCTCGATCGCATGGACGGCCATTTCGAAACGATGGGCGCGATGGTGCCGTGGCTGAAAAAACGCCCGACCGAATACTTCGTCGAACAATGCTACGTCACGCTCGATCCCGACGAGCGCACGCTCGGCGCCATGTGCGACTTGGGCTTCGGCCGCAACATCCTGTGGGGTTCCGACTATCCGCACTTCGATTGCGTCTTTCCCGGCATCGTCGGCGAAATCGAAAAGGCCTGCGCTCCGCTCAAGCCCGACGCGCGCCAGCGGATTCTCACGGAGAACGCATTGCGCTTCTACAATCTCGATTGAACGGCGCGGGTCGGGATTAGTTCGATGGCCGCCGGCGCCGCCCGCTCGACCGGATCTTCGCAAACGCCCGATCCGGTCCAGCACGGCAAATGGATCGTCGCCTGTTCGGTGATGCTCGGCACGTTCCTGTCCGTGATGGACGTGAGCGTGGTCAACGTCGCGATGCCGCACATGATGGGCTCGTTCGGCGAAGACCTGCTCACCATCACCTGGGTCTCGACCTCCTACAGCATCGCCGAAATCATCATGGTCACGATGGCGCCGTGGTTCGCGGCGCTGTTCGGCCGCAAGCGCCTGTTCCTGCTCTCGATGGCCGTGTTCACCGTCGCCTCGGTGCTGGCGGGCACGGCGGTCACCTTCCCGCAAATCATCTTCTATCGCGTATTGCAGGGCATCGGCGGCGGCAGCCTGATTCCGGTCTCCCAGGCGATCGCCCGCGAAGTCTTTCCGCCCGCCGAACAGGGCATGGCGATGGCCGTGTTCGCGATGGGCGTGACGCTGGCGCCCGCAATCGGCCCGGTCGTCGGCGGATGGCTGGTCGATAATTACGGCTGGCCCTGGGTTTTCTATATCAACGTGCCCTTCGCGATCGGCGGCCTGATTATGGTCAGCACGTTCGTCCACGACCCGCCCTATTTCAAACGCGGCATCAACCGCGTCGATTGGAGCGGAATCGCCCTGCTCACGATCGGCCTCACCGCGATGCAGATCGTGCTCGAACGCGGCGAGGAGGTCGATTGGTTCGCCTCGCACTGGATCTGCGCCGGCGCGGGTCTCTCCGCCGCCGCGCTCACCGCGCTGGTCGTCTGGGAACTCCGCTCGCCCGAACCGGTGATTAACCTGCGCCTGTTCCGCAATCTCGAACTCAGCGTCGGCTCCGGCCTCGGCGCGCTCATCGGCTTCGTCCTTTATGGCTCCAGCTTCGTGCTGCCGCAGCTCACCCAGGACCTCCTCAACTACCCCGCCTATCAGGCCGGGATGGTGCTCTTGCCCAGGGCGCTGGCGATGCTAATCGCGATGCCGGTGGCGGGCCGTCTGTTCAACTATGTCAGTCCGCGCGTGATGGTCGCTTTCGGCCTGATCTCGATCTTCCTTTCGCAATACTGGATCGGCGCACTCACGCTCTCGGCCGGCTTCTGGAGCATCGCCGCGCCGCTCATCCTGCTCGGCGGCGGACTGGCCTTCCCGATGGTCACGCTGAGCACGGTGTCGCTCAGTTCGATGCCGCGTCCGAGCATGACCGGCGCCGCCAGCCTCTATACCCTTTCCCGCCGCATCGCCGGCAATATCGCCTACGCCGTGCTCGCCACCATGATCGCCCGGCGCGAGCAGTTCCATCGCGCGCGCCTGGTCGAGGGCGTCACCAGCCTCGATCCGTACTATGCGCGGATGCACGCCGGGTTCACCGCCCGCCTCGTCCAGCATGGCCTCAATACCGCCGCCACCTCCGGCCCGTCGCTCGCGATGATGAATGCGATGCTCAACCGCCAGTCGCTGATGATGGCCTACAACGACACCAACTGGATGGTCGCCATGATGGCGCTCGTGGTGCTGCCGTTCGTGCTCTTGCTGCCGCGCCACGGCCTCAAGCCCCAGCCGAGCGACGCCGCCAGCCACTGATTGCCCCTCCGCTCCGCCGCCATCAACCGGATTCGCCCAACCCGCGCTCCTTCAGGAAAGCTCCGCGCCAGCCGGGTTGTCATTCTGAACGG
>DAHZDR010000119.1 GCA_027403435.1 Deltaproteobacteria bacterium | reverse complement strand
GTCTTGGCCGGCGCCGCGGCTGGCGCATGGTAGGAGTTTGGCTAATAGACCCACGCGATTTGCGTGGCGCATCCGGCCGCTATCAAAGGCGCCAGAAGACCTGCCAGTAACCGTGCGAACTTTGCGAACTTTTTCATTTTGATTTGGATCCGGCGTTGAGGATGGGCGGGGTGGTCAGGCTTTGACGTCAACGGTGAGCGCGCCGGTCTTGCCGGTGACTTCGGCGGTTGCGCCGGTGGTGGTGTTGCGCACCAGAATCGACGCCTTGCCGGCTCCGACGCGCAGGCCGTCGAGCAGCAGCCATTCCGTCGCGGCGGGAATCACGGGAGATTCGATCGTCAGGCGGCGCTCGAAACCATCGATGTCCAGACCCAGCATCGCTTGCAGGATCATCAGGACGCTGGCCGCCGCCCAGGCCTGCGGATGGCAGGCGACGGGATAGGGCACGGGACCGAGGCGCGGTTCGCGCGGAAAGCCGCAGAAAAGTTCGGGCAGGCTGCCGGCGTTCAGATGGACCGCCGCGTCGAGCATCCCGTCGAAGACCTTGAGCACGCCGGCGCGGCCGGGAATTTGAGCGAGGCCGAGGGCGGCGATGCCGTTATCGTGCGGCCATACGCTGCCGTTGTGATAGCTCATCGGATTGTAGCGTTGGGCGCTGGCGCTGAGCGTGCGAATACCCCATCCGGAGAACATATCGTCGGCCAGCAGGCGTTCGGCGACCGCCGCCGCCTGGTCGCGATCGAGCAGGCCGCAGGCGAGCGCGTGCGCGGCGTTGGAAGTCATCACGCGGCAGGGTTTTTTGTCGGCGTCGAGGGCCAGCGCGACGGTGCGTTCGCGGTCGAGCCAGAAATCGCGGCTGAAATTGGCTTTGAGCGTGTGGGCCTCGGCGGCGAGGCGGCTGGCCACGTTGTTATGGTTCAGGCGCGAGGCGACCTGCGCCACCGAGCGATAGGCGGCGTAGAGATAACCCTGCACTTCGGCCAGCGCGATCGGCGCGCGCGCGAGCGCGCCGTCGGCATGGAAGATCGCGTCGAAGGAGTCTTTCCAGCCCTGATTGACCAATCCTTGCGGGGTCTTGCGGGCGTATTCGACGTAGCCGTCGCCGTCGGCGTCGCCATGGACGACAATCCATTCGAGCGCGCGCGCGACGTTGGGCCAGAGCTGTTCGGCCAGGACCAGATCGCCGGTAACGGCGACGTAGCGGCCGTAGAGCCAGAGAAACAGCGGCGTGGAATCGACGCTGCCGTAGTAGCGGCCGAACGGAATTTCGCCGGTATGGGCCATCTCGCCGGCGCGCATCTCATGGACGATTTTGCCGGGCTGCTCGTCGCGCTCGTGGTTGATTTCGCCGCCCTGGAAGCGCGCGAGGGTGCGCAGCGTGCCGGCGGCAAGGGCGGGATTGAAGGGCAGCACGGCGAGCGCGGTGACGATACTGTCGCGGCCGAACAGTGTGGCGAACCAGGGGATGCCGGCCATGATGTAGGCGCCGTCGGCGCCGTGCGAAACGATCGAAGTGAGGTCGGCCTGCGAGCGTCTGAGCAGGTCGTCGATCAGCTCGTTGCCGGCCGAAAAGCCGGTCCATCCGGATTGCAGCGCGGCGATTTCGGCGCGGCGGGCGTCGAGCGCGCCGTGAAAGCCGTCGGTCTGGCCGAGGGCGGCGGCGCGGCGCGGCGGCGCGGGCGGGCGCCGCGCGGGAACGGCGGCGGGCGCGTCACGCTCGGCGGGAAAGCTGTCGGCGGTGGCATTGCTGGAGATGCGCGCCTCGATCACGGTTTCGCCGTCGGCGGCGAGCCGCAGCGGAAAATGGGCGCGCCGGGAATCGAGTTTGCGCGGCGCGAGGTTGAAGCGAATTTCGGTCAGGCGATCGGCGCCGTCAAGTCCGTGATAACGGAAGACGATGCCGCGGGTGGCGATCTCGGGACGTTTGGTCCGGCCGCGCCGTTTGCGCTGGACGCCGCGGACCTCGAACAGATCGGCGAAATCGACGCCGAACAGAAAATCGAAATCGAGCTTGACCGGCGCGCGGGTGTAGTTGCGCACGACCAGGCGGTGGACCATCGCGGCATGGTCGAGCGCCCAGCTTCGTTCGATCTGCACGGAATTGCGCGGCAGTTCGATCACGCCGGAGCGGTTGCTCAGGTCGGGATTGGTCAGATTGACGCGCAGTTGCGCTTTATCGTCGCTCAGGAACGAGTTGAGAAAATACGGCGACTGGCCGGCGACGCGCAGTTCGAAGCGGCTCAGATAGCGCGTATCGCGATGGAAAAAGCCGAGCGCCTCGAGCGGGGATTCGACGATGTCGCCGGTGGCGTCGAAGATCGCGAAGCTGCGGCCGTCGGCGAGCACGCGGATGGTGCGGCGCGAGGCGAGCGAAGACGCCAGAACGTAAAAGTTCGAGCCGACGCGGAGCACCGTGCTGGATTCGCGCACGGTGGACAATGGGCGGCCGCGGCGGGCGCGGCCGCGCCCGCCGGCCTTGAACGATTTCACTGAGCCTGCGCTAGCTCGAGGCGTCCGTCCGCGCCGACGCCGGCAAAACTCTGGCCGATCAGCCGCTGGTAAACGCGCTCGTAATTTTCCGCCATCACCTCCGAAGTAAAGCGCCGCTCGAATTCCTGGCGGCAGGCCGCGCGCGAGAGCGATTCGACTTTCTTGACCGCCTTGACCAGGTCGTCGAATTCGCTGGCGATCAGCGCGGTGGCGCCGTCGCGCAGGACTTCGGGCACGGAGCCGCAGGGCCGCGCGATTACCGGCGTGCCGCAGGCGAGCGATTCGATCATCGAGAGGCCGAACGGCTCCGGCCAATCGATGGTGAAGAGCAGGGCGAGCGCGTTGCCGAGGAATTCGTTTTTCTGCGATTCGTTGATCTCGCCGATATATTCGACGCCAGGCTGGGCCAGGCGCGGCTTAATCACTTCCTCGAAATAGGCGCGATCGACCATATCGACCTTGGCCGCGATCTTCAGCGGGATGCCCGCCTTGCGCGCCACGTCGATCGCGATATCGGGCCGTTTTTCGGGCGAAATCCGGCCGAGAAAGGCCAGGTATTTGCCCGGACCGGGGCTGTAGCTGAGCAGATCGCGCGGCAGGCCGTGATAGACCGTGCCGACCCAGTTCATGAACGGCAACGGCACGCGTTGGTTGTCGCTGATCGAGACCAGCGGCAATCCCGGATAGCGCGCATAGATCGGCTTGTAGTCGTCCATATCGAGCCGCCCGTGCATGGTGGAAAGCGTCGGCGTGGTTTTGCACAGGTTGGCGAACGGAAACGTCCAAAAATCGATATGGTTATGGATAATGTCGAACTGGTCGGCGTTTTCGTAAACGTCCGAGAGCATCGGGAGTTGCAGCGGAAAACCCAGGTTTTGCTTGCCCGCCAGCCGCAACGCCTGCGGATAGGCCGGTTTCAGGCGCGCGGTGGTCTGCGCGTCGCCGGCGGCATACAGGGTTACGTCATGGCCGCGGCGCACGAGCTCCTCGGTGATGTAGTGGACGATTCGCTCCGTGCCGCCATAGAGCTTCGGCGGGATGCGCTCGTAGAGCGGCGCGATCTGGGCGATCCGCAGGGGGCGAACGCCGGTTTTGACGACGACGCTTTTATTGATGGCCTTGGTCTCCAAATTGATGGTCCTCTCTAAACGACACGGCTTGCAAATTTGGCCCGCGCCGATCAAATCTGGCGCCGTTACTGTCGGCGTTGCTTGCGGTCGCGGACGGAGTCTGGATTCTGTCTTAAGCGAACTTTGTGCCAATTGCCACGCAAACGCTGAATCGAGGGAAATCGCGATACGGCGCGCTTTGGGGCTGGGAATCGCGCTCTGATGGTGGCGTATTTGGTGCAGGTAGCAACCCAAAACGAACGCCTGCATGACCCATACGTTGGTCTTTGGGACAGGCCGAGGTCGCAATGGAACCCAGGGAAATCAAGCTGTATTCGGATTACAAGAGTCCCTTCGCCTACCTGGCGTTCGATCCCGCGTTCGCGCTCGAGCGCCGCTATGACGTCCGGATCCGTTGGATTCCGTTTCAATTGCGTATCAAAGGCAAAGGCGAACGCAGCGTCTATTCGGAGTACAAGGCGCGTTATTCTTATCTCGACGCGCGCCGATGGGCGCGTCCGCGCGGTTTGGTGATCCGCGGCCCGCTCAAGGTTTACGATACGCGGGCGGCCCTGATCGGCGGGCTGTTCGCGAATCGGGAGGGCCGGCTGCTCGACTACAGCCGCAAGGCGTTCGAGCTTTTCTTCCGCCGCGAGTTCGAGGCCGACCAGCCCGAGGCGGTGGCGGCGCTGCTCGAATCCATTGGACTCGCAGGCGCGGCCTATCGCGCTTATCTGCGGGAAGAGGGCGCGCGGGACTACGATCGGGCTCAGGAAGAGGCGGCGGCCGACCACATTTTCGGCGTGCCGATCTTCATCTTCGAACGGGAGCCGTTCTGGGGCCACGAT
>DAHZDR010000079.1 GCA_027403435.1 Deltaproteobacteria bacterium | reverse complement strand
AATTCCGCCGCATCGGTTCCCACCCGCCAGCCGTCCTCGCCGCGCAGGCCGCACGGAGCTTTTCTAACGGCTTTTGAATTTCGGTCCGCGCTTATCGAGAAACGCCTTGACCGCCTCTTTGTGATCTTCGGTCATGCCGGTGATCGGCTGGCCGTACGATTCACGGTCCAGAATCGTGCGCAGGCCGGATTTGAGCGCCAGATTCAGATGCGCCTTCATGTGGGCATAGGCCACCAGCGGACCCGCCGCGATTCGCCGCGCGAACGTCTCGACTTCTTCGCTTAGCGACGCGCCCGGCACCACCCGATTGACCATGCCCAGCTTCAGCGCCTCGTCCGCGCCGATTACCTCGGCGGTGAAATATAGTTCGCGCGCCTTGGCCGGGCCGACCAACTGCGTAAGGAAATACGTGCCGCCGAAATCGCCGGAAAAACCCACCCGGGCGAACGCCGTGCCGAAACGCGCCGTGTCGGCCGCAATCCGGATATCGCAGGCGAGCGCCATGCTCAGTCCGGCGCCGGCCGCCGGTCCGTTGATCGCGCCGATCGTCACCTTCGGCATCTCGTGCAGCAGCGCGCTGACCTCTTCCGAGCGGCGCAATTGCGTAATTCGCCCGTGCATTCCCGCGTCCGTCCCCGGATGCGCTCCGCCGCCCGCGGACCCCGCCGCTTCATTGCGATCGCGCATCCGCCCGATATCGCCGCCGGCGCAAAAGCCGCGGCCCGCGCCGGTCAACACCACCGCGCCGACTTCGCGATCGTGCGCCGCGCGGCTCAGTTCGTCGAGCAGGCCGGCGATCAACTCATCGCTCAGCGCGTTGAGCTTGGCGGGCCGGTTCATGGTCAGAAAGAGCACGCCATGGCGGCGTTCGGCAATCAGGTCGCGAGGCTCGCTGGACATCGGAAGGTTCCTCCAAAATCGAACATTGAAATCCCTACTACTTCAGCACGGCCAGCCTGTCGAGGGCGACCGCCCGCGTCCCTTCAAAGTCGTGGCCGAGAGCGGCGGAGAATCAGCCGCGGAGGGCCGGCGTGAAGGCGCCGTTGGGCGCCCAATGGGCGCGATCAGGCGGCCCGGGACGGTCCGGGCGCGCGCCATGAAAAGCCGCCGGGCGGGATCGCGCTCAGCACGAAAAGCGGCATCCACAGGGTCACGAGAATTCCCGCAAACGCCGAATGCCACATCCAGAAGAATACATAAGCCAGGTAAAGGCCGGCCAGCCCGAAATGCGACAGCGCGCGCCACGAGGCGAGTCCGGCGGGCAGCGGACGGAAGATCCGCGCGACCAGCTTGGCTTGTCCAAGACAATGCCAGCCACCGTAATGACGGCATCGGCGGCATACGCTAACGCTCGCTTCGAGCCATAACGCCGCCAGCAAAATCAGCCCCAACAGCAGGCCCGTGGCGCCATGCGCCGCCGCGCGCCATAACGCCGCGATCGTGAACAGAACGAAACCGCCCAGCCCGACGATTCTGAAGAATGCGGGCGTTTGTATGACGTAAACGATCGGTTCGAATGGACCAGGATTCAGTCGCTGCATCGGAACGGGCGTCCCGCCGCAATATCGGAGCGGGTGTCCCGTCGCAATGATTGACCCGACCGAGGCGCCGGAGCAAGCGCTCGGCGTCGATTAGACGCCGGGCGTGACGGCGATTCCGCTGGGCGCCGGCACAATCTCGTCGAAATGATCCATATCGAGCGCGAACTGCCCGTCCGGCGTATGGATCGTGATATCCGCGAAGCGGGCGCCCCAGACGATATCTTCGACGTTGTAGGAATACCGCGCATAGACGGTCTGTGAGAACGTTTCGTCAATTCCGGTGAGCGATATCGTCAGGTCGGCGTCGTCCGCGAGCAGTCCCTCGCGCGTCGCGCCATGGAACGGACTGCCTGGGACAATCGGATGCGCCACCGTCCATGAATAGGCGAAAATCGCGTTCCGATAGCGCGTCAACTCGAGATCGCGGAAGCGCCGCACCGCTTCGCCTTCGGCGGTGCGCTCCTGGCGCGCAAAGACCACGTGAACTTGAGCTTCGACGATCTGATTCGCACGGACGTTGGCCATGCGGAACAGCAGGCTCGGCACGCCGTCGCGCAGCGAAATCACCGCGTGGCGGCTGAAGCGAACGCGCGCGGTCGGGCGGGAGAATTTCGCGAAAATCATGCCGGTGACGACGGCGAAGCCGATCAGGCCGGTCAGCGCCTCGACGCTCATCAGGAGGTGCGCCGGCAGGGTGACCGGCGCCATCCGGCCGTAGCCAATCGTCGCCATGGTCTCGACGCTGAAGAAGAAAACGTCGGAAAAGTTGCCCGGCCGCGCATTCGCGATACCGCCGTCCAGCAGATAACCGAACGCGAACGCGCCATTAAGAAGCACAAAAGCCGCCGCGATTTGAACCAATAATAACGGCCAGGATGAAATCAGCAGGTGATGGTAAAAGTCGGTGAAGTACCCGTCGCCGCCGCCCGTCAGCGGACGCCGCTGGCGCCGGATGATCAGCCGATTGCCGCGCGACCGAAAGCGTCCCATGCGTCCAAGCTTAGCGGCGGGCGGCCGTCCGCGCAGCCGCGCGTATGGAACCCCGCGCACGCGTCGCCGCCGCGCCGATCGCCGCCGAACGATCCGCGCGTTAGCGGAATGCCGGGATTACCTTTGCGGCGAATAGCTCCAGATGTTCCCGCGCCCAATGCGGCGGCAATCCTGGCGGCAGCGTCCATGAGTAGTAATGCGTGACGGGGACCTTGGCCACGTATTCGCGAATCAAACGGACGCATTCCGCCGGTTCCGCGACCTTCAAGCCGCCGGTTTCACGCAAATGCTCCCGGTCGCGCAGATAAACCGGATTACGATTCTGGCCCGCCTTGGCCGCCCATTCGGTATAAAGATTCGACTGGTAGATGATATGGTCGGCGGCTTCGTTAAAAGTCTTTTCGGGATCATTCGCGCAGATCAGCCAGCGATAGCCGCCGCCGAAACGGACGTTATCGGTGGGCTTGCCGGCTTTGCGCAGCTCCTCGACATAATTGTCATAGACGCGCCGTGACGCGTCCGGCGCGGTAAAACCGTCGGCGTGGCGAGCGGCGCGCCGCAGCGCCGGCGGCGTGAATCCACCCACCCAAATCGGCGGACGCGGCCGTTGTATCGGTGTGGGCGTAAGCTTGACCTTGTTTACTTCGAAAAACCGGCCTTTGAAGGTCAGCGTTTCGCCCTGCAGCAGGCGGCCGATGATCTCCAGCGCCTCGTTGGTGCGGCCGCCGCGCTCATTGAACGGAACGTTGAAGCCCTGGAACTCCTCGACCTTGTAGCCGACGCCGACGCCCAACTCGAAGCGTCCGCCGGAGATAACGTCAACCACCGCGATATCCTCGGCCAGCCGCACCGGGTTGTGAAACGGCATCAGCAGCACGCCGAGCGGAATTCTGATCCGTTTGGTGCGGGCGGCGATCGCCGCCGCCGCCGGCAACATCGAGGGCAGATAGCCGTCGTCGATAAAATGATGCTCGGACAGCCAGACATCGTCGAAGCCGTGATCCTCGGCCCAGGCGATTTGGTCGAGAATTTCCCGGTACAGGCGGTCATACGGCTGCCGCCACTGCGCGGGGTTGCGGAAATCGTACCAAAGTCCGAAACGGACCTTTTGCGATGTACTCATTGGCGTCACTCCGAGGTCTCTCGCGGCGCGCGATCGGAGGGTCCGCCGCCGCATGGCGTCAAACCGTTTCGCATAGCGCGCGTCCCCGCGCAAGCGCCGGTCGGCATCGCAGCTCCGCTGACGTTTGCTGATTCCGCGCCGCCGCGGACCTTAAGGCAGCTCCGCACCAGGCCCATCCGGTCATTCTCAGCGCCATGCCCGGTCATTCCCAGCGCCATTCTCTGTCATTCTGGGCATTCCACTTTGTCATTCTGAGTTTTCCTTTTTTGTCATTCTGAGCGCAGCGAAGAATCCCGGGATTCTTCACTGCGCGGACTCCGTTCAGAATGACCATCTGATGACTTATGCGGAGAATAGCCACCTCACAGCCTATCGCCAACGCGATAGCGGAGCGGGTGCGCAATCACGCGCTTGAAGTGGTATAGGTCGCCGGGGCGAGGAGGTTACGCGTCATGGGAGAGCAATCGGCGGAATCGATAGAGCGACGCCTGGACCGGCTGGAGCACTCGATTAGGCGTTGGAAGATCGCGGCTGGATTGGCGGGCACGGCTGCTCTGCTCGCTCTGGTTGCGATGGGCGCGGCGGCTTTGGCGCCGACCGCGCGCGCCGCCGGGTCCGGCGCCAGGGACCTGGTGGTCGGGAGCCTC